>MTNE01000094.1 GCA_002011355.1 Thermoplasmatales archaeon JdFR-43
GTGCACCACATAAAGGCGTATGGAGATCTTATTTTTGCAACATCAAGTGATGGAAGATTTTATGCAGTGAATAAGAGTGACGGAACTGTTATTTACAGTTTTGCTCCATCATATGAGATAGAGGGTGTATATAACTACATAACCACACCTGTCAATTCAAACATCGTCGCAATAAATGGCAAAGTTTTCTTCTCTGCAGCAGGAAAAATTTATTGTCTAGATGCAGAAACAATTGAGAAAGATATCGCAAGCAAGGAAAAACAAACCACTCAGATAGTGATAGGTAGCGTTATTGCAATAATAGCCATTGGAGGCATTTTTGCTGCATTTGTTTTCAGAAGGAAAAAGGAAGAATGAAATATTTAAATTTGCGTCTCATTTTCCAATACAGGCAGGGGTAGCCAAGCGGACAACGGCGCAAGGTTCAGGGCCTTGTGGCGCAGGCCTTCGTGGGTTCGAATCCCACCCCCTGCATAAAATTTTTAAAGATGAGTAAATGAAATAGATAATGCTCAAAATATATTATTCAAGGCCTATAGCACTTGACGAAATAGAAAAAGCGATTAGGAAAAATTTTGGGATATCTGTAAAAGATGCTGGCATGCTACCGATACCAGAAAAAGCGTATGATATAACAAGGAGACAATATAATGCTGCTTTTCTCGTTTCTATTCTTCCCCCATACTCAATCTGGATTGTGGACAAGGATATTTATGTTGACAATATGAACTTTGTTTTTGGGTTGGCTATGCAAAACAGAGCAGTTGTATCATGCTATCGTCTCCCCTCTGATACTATGATTGCAAAAGAAGTTGTTCACGAAGTCGGACATATCTTTGGCTTGCTCCACTGCAAAAATGAATGTGTGATGCAATTTTCAAATAGCCTGGCAGAGGCGATGAAAAAACCCATCAAGCTATGTGAGGAATGTAAAAGAAAGCTAAGAAGGCAGCTAGAGAAGTAAATGTTATCACTTAAAAATTTATTTTTCAGATAATAAAAATAAAAAGAGGGGATTAAATCCATCCCCTGGTTTTCATTGCCTCTACTACTCTTTCGATGCTTACAATGTATGCTGCCGTTCTTGGATGAATGTCCTTACCCTTCTCCTTGTATTCCTTCTGCTTGTTTATTACATCCCAAAATGCCCTGCTCATTTTTCTGTCCAGTTTCTCATAAACTTCCTCAAATTCCCAGTAATAGCCGTTGATGTTCTGCACCCATTCAAAATAGCTTACTGTCACTCCACCAGCATTCGCAAGGAAATCTGGCAATACAAGACATCCTTTTCTGTGCAATATTTCATCTGCTTCTGGTGTTGTTGGACCATTTGCAAGTTCAAGAACGATCTTCGCTTTAATACGCTCTGCATTGTCATTTCGTATAACATTTTCCAGTGCTGCTGGAACAAGTATATCAACATCAAGTTCAAGCAACTCTTCATTTGTTATCTGTTTTACACCCTCATAATTAACAACGCTTCCTGTATTCTTCTTAACTTCCATTGTTTTCTTATAAGGCAGCCCTTCCTCGCTATATATACCACCTTTTGAATCACTAACAGCAACAACTTTTACGTTCTTGAAGAGTCTTGTTATCAATAAATGTGCAAATTGGCCTGCGTTTCCATATCCCTGAATGGCAACAGTAACAACATTTCCTGTTGGTATTGTATCATCCAGTTTTTCTAATTCTTCATATGACTTGTGCATGTTCTCTGTATTCTCCTCCAAAGGCAATCCAATGTGCTTTGCTGCTTCTCTCAGCACATACATGCCTCCTCTCGCTGTTGCATCAGCTCTTCCCTTGCTTCCGCCAACGCATAATGGCTTTCCAGTTATTACACCTGGNGCATTATAGCCAACTATTTTGCTGAATTCATCCATCATCCATGCCATTATTTGAGGTGTTGTGTAGACATCAGGNGCNGGNATATCTTTTTCTGGCCCAATAAAGCGGCCTATNGCCCTTATATATCCCCTTGCCAACCTTTCCTTCTCTGCATCGCTCATTTCCTTAGGATTACATATGATTCCGCCTTTTGCTCCTCCATATGGTATGTCTACTACAGCTGTCTTCCATGTCATCCATGCTGCCAATGCTTTTACTGTATCCAAGCTTTCCTCAGGATGCCATCTTATTCCGCCTTTTGTTGGGCCTCTTGCATCATTATACTGTACTCTAAAGCCTGTGAATACTTTTGTTTCTCCATTATCCATTTTTATAGGTATGCTCACAATTAGAGTTCTCATGGGCTCTCTTAACATGGCATGTGCTGCTTTATCCAGGCCCATTATTTCAGCTGCCTCATCCAACTGCTTCTGGGCTATTTTAAAAGGGTTTAGTTCTTCCATTTTTTCACCGTTCGTAATAAAAAAACGAAATTTAAAGATTGGCTGACTTTTGTTAACATTTATCACGAAAATAAATTAAATGATTTGCCGCTATTCCCTTAGAATGGATAAAGAACCACCTCCTGAAGGCGATATGCATGAATGTATGGCTATTCAAGAACAGGCAGATAGCAAGAGACCTAAAGGAGAGTTTATTCTCTCTCACTTTTTGCACTTTTGGTGACTTAATAACTGGTGTAACTATTGGCTATTTTACAGGTTCTTTAAATGCTCTACCCGCCCTCATTGTTTTGATCCCGCCAGCCATAGGAATGCGTGGTAATATTTTTGCCTCTCTGGGTTCAAGACTTGGAACATATCTTCATACTGGAGAACTCGTTATAGGAGAAAAAAGCCATATACTGAGGGATAATATCAACGTTTCTTTTGCCCTTACATTTTCAATGAGCATTTATATTGGTATTCTCGCATGGATAATAGCAAGACATCTCGGGATGAAAGTGGACATAATCGATTTATCTCTCATTTCTTTGCTTGCCGGCATCTTTTCAGCTTTCCTCATGATTTTCTTCACATTTTTTATTGCATTTTTAAGTTATAAAAAAGGATGGAATCCTGACAACTTAACAGCCCCCCTAATAACTCTGGCAGGAGATATTATTACATTGCCTCTGCTATTCTTCTCTATGGAAATTGTTCTGCTACTTGGTGAAGAAATAAAACTTGCAATGTTTCTTGTTTTTGTGGCAGCATTTTTCGCAAATCTGGCTTTTTCAATCAAACACAAAACTTCAAAAAGAATCATACTGGAGAGTTTGCCAGTATTGGCAGTATGTGGCCTGCTGAGCAGTTTTTCCGGCAGCATACTGGGAGCAAAATTCGAGGGTTTGATGGAGGTTGCCGCCATTCTAACAATAATCCCCGCCTTTCTCGAAGATGGTGGAGCCATAGGCGGCATTCTGGCGGCTCGCTTTTCTTCTGCTCTTCATGTTGGAGAAATAGGTTATGAAAAAATACCGCCGAGAAAAGCATTGGATATGTTTGTTGTTATGCATATTGTGGGACTATTTATATTTCCTCTAATAGGAATATTCGGTTATATTGCTGGCCATTTTATGGGTCTGGAAAGTTATAGTCTATTCAAAATGATTATAATATCTCTCATTGCTGGAGAAATTGTTATTCTGATTGTGAATTTTCTCTCCTTTTATGTTTCAACTATAGCATTCAAACTTGGTATAAATCCAGATAATGTTGCAATTCCCATATTAACAAGTTTAATGGATTTTATTGGAGTGGTTTGTCTGATAGGTGTAGCGTTTATTTTAAACTTTGGCTAGAAGAATCTCTATCGCTGAAACATTTCTGTTCTCAAGCTCTTCAGTGAAAATTTTAATGTCTTTTATTTCCACATTTTCCAAAAACTTGTTCACACTTATCTGGCATGCATCTACTGCTGTGGAAATTGCTCTTCCTCTTGCCTTTATTGTTACCTCTTCGGCTCCCTTTTCAAATTCTGTTGCTACTGCCGTAGCATATTTTATTGGCGCTTTATTCCCTATCAATATTACTGATTGCATTGTTTGGCAATAAATTCTTTTATATAAATTTTTTGAAGGAAGAGAATATATCTGATGAAGAATAAATAATAGTAAAGCCGCTGTAATTTTCATGGAAGAATAAGGATATTAGGTATCGGTGCTCAATACTTACTTTGCTATTTCATGAACGCATAATTCATGGTTGGATTATGAAATGGCTCAATATATGATACAGGCAAATACAACAACCAATAAACATTAAAATGGAAAAAATATAACTTCTTATGAAATTCAGAGAGTTTATTGAATATTTAGACGAGAAAGGAAAATTGGTCAAAATTAAAAAAGAGGTTAGTGTTGAATATGAGATTGCAACTTTAATGAAAATGCTTGATGGCAAACCACTTCTTTTTGAAAATGTTGCTGGCTATGACATGCCAGTAGCTGCCAATGTTTGTTGCAACCGAAGTTTGCTGGCGGAAGGACTCCAAATAGATGAAAATGAACTCATCAAGAAAATGCTCAATGCTATTGAAAATCCTGTTGAACCAGAAGTTAAAGAAGCAAATGAATATAGAGAGCTGAGGAGCTTAGAAGATTTGCCCATCCTGCTTCATTATCCGCAAGATGGCGGCAAATATATTTCATCTGCCATTATTGTTGCCAACGATGCAGAATATGGCCTCAATGCTTCTTATCACAGAATGATGGTCATAGATGAAAATAAAGTTGTGATGCGTATACTGCCAAGAGATTTCCATAAATATCTTGAGAGAGGCTTAAAAGAGTTTGCAATATGCATTGGGAATCCAATATCTGTTGCCATAGCTTCAGCCATTTCAATGCCTACGGAAGTAAATGAGCTTGCAATAGCTAACGCTTTAGAACCAACGCATTTAATTGAAATCGACGGCCATAAAGTGCCAGAGTCAGAGATAATCATGATTGCAGAGATAACTGATGAGATGCATGATGAGGGACCATTTTTAGATTTAACAGAAACATTCGACATTGTTAGGAAACAAAAAGTGGCAAAAATAAAGAAGATATATGCAAAGGAAAATGCCATTTATCATGCTTTACTGCCTGGCGGATTGGAACATAAAACGTTAATGGGCACGCCTAAAGAGCCAACTATATTTTATGAGGTATCTAAAGTGTGTGATGTGAAAGACGTTTATATCACGCCCGGAGGATGCTCATGGTTGCATGGAGTTGTAAGTATTAGAAAACGTAGCCCAGATGATGGAAGGAAAGCCATAGAAGCTGCATTTAAAGGGCACAAATCAATGAAACATGTTTTTGTGGTAGATGATGACATTGATATTCATGATCCGCACCAAATAGAATGGGCAATGGCTACTCGTTTCCAAGGAAGTAAGGATATGATTATAAAGCAGGAGAAAGGGTCATCGCTAGATCCATCTGCTGATCCCATAACAAGAGAAACAACAAAAATCGGCTTTGACTTAACTATACCATGGGACAAAGAAAAAGAGAACTTTAAGAAACCCGATTTGCCAATGAAGCTAAATTTAGATGACTATCTATAGACATTTTTATGTGAAATCTCATGCAAAAACAACACCCGATATAAATTTAAAAGATTTACCTGGCTCAGCGGGCAGACTAGATGTTATAGCGAGATGCATCAACGCAGCATTCTGGCTATCTTATGGAATAAGGAAAGACGTTGTATTTCACACCATTCTCCATGGAGAGCCTAATCCGCCAGTTTATATAAGAATGGAAGGAGAAAAGCTGAGAAAAGTTTCTCCAGATGAAAGGAATATTGCAATATTCATTAAAAAGGCGTTAGAAAGAATGAAAGAGGATAAAGAAATAGAAAGCACACCTGGAATATTTGTAAGTAAAAAGAGCTTTGAGCAGCTTCTAGAAGAAAATAAGGGCAGAGACTTCTATCTTTTAGATGAAAATGGAGAAAGCATTGAAAAGGTGGAGATAAGCAGCAAACCTTTCTTCTTTTTAGGAGATTACAAGGATTTAGAGGAAGAAGAAAAGGAGCTGCTTTATGATTATGGTGCCCAGCCAGTTTCTATCGGAAAAAATTCATATCTGAGTAGCCATTGCATCGTCATCATAAACTGGTGGCTTGATAGAAAAGGATTTTAGTTGGGAATTATTTCATGTTGATGAAGTGGTTCGCTGCCATAATTTTTATTCTTCTGTTAAATCCTGCTTTTTTATCTGGAGAATATGAGGAATACAATATGAAATACAAGGAAGATATTCCAGTTGTTGAAATAAAAGCAAAAACAGATTTTGAATACGGGCTGAAGGAAGGAAAATTTTTGAAAGAATATTATGGNGATGGGATAAAAGCATTATATAATGCGTGGAAAGAAAAGGTTGTAACAATGGAAAAAGAAGCAAAAC
>MTNE01000202.1 GCA_002011355.1 Thermoplasmatales archaeon JdFR-43
GAAGCAAGGCAAATTTACTGGTGGGAAGTGGAAAATCCTGTATTTGCTCCATATGCTCTGGCAAAGAATGTAAGAATAACTACGTCATAAGCTCTTTTTACAGCACTTCCCCGGACAGATTAGGCGCATTTTACAACTCATGCAATTCTTTTTCCTGCTGATTCTGCTGTAAAGTGAAATTGTTAGTAAAATGGCAAGCACAGCTATTTTTGGTGTGGAAATACTTTGAAAAATTGAAATTAGAATACTAGAATTATTGGGAATATGCTAAGCAATCCATAGACGGCGGGAGCAATTTTTATGCCAATGCATTCACTAAAATCCTCAATATATCCTTCTTTAAAGAATAGGGCAACAAGCTTTCCCTAGCCAATGAAATAGCGTTTGCCATAATAATAACAGTTTGTGCACACTAGCTTCCGCAATACAATATACACATTATCACTGCAAAAGCAAGATAGAACCATGCTAACAAAGGATAAAAAACCAGCATGCTATGCTGCCAGAAGAAATCCATAGAATCATCATAATGTTTGCAAAAACTACGCTACCTTTAGGATACTCTTCCAGTCCTTCTTCATATGTTTCCATACTTATCTTTCGCAAATTGAGTTAACAAATATACACTTTTTCAAAAAGAAACATTTATTTATCAAATTTTTTTTACAATTATCAAAAAAATTTGACGGTGAGTCNATGTTTAAAAAAATAAGGAAAAGAGATGGAAGGGTAGTCGAATTTGATGCCGAAAAAATCACAAATGCCATTGCTAAAGCAGGAAAAGCGACAGGGGAATTTGATAGAAAGATTGCCGAAAAATTAACGCTCAGAGTCTTAAATTTAGCCCAGCAAATTATCAAGGGAACTCCTACAGTTGAGCAGATACAAGATATTGTTGAAGAAGTTTTATTAACTTCTCCATATCGTAAGACTGCAAAGGCCTATATTTTATACAGGGAACAGCACGCAAAAATAAGAGAGATTGCCGCCAAAGCCAACGTTGACTTAATTGAGCAATATTTAAAAAGAATCGACTGGCAGGTTAATGAAAACAGCAATATGACTTATTCTTTGCAAGGGCTGAACCACTATATTTCATCTGAAATAAGCAAAATTTATTGGCTAAACAAAATTTATCCTCCTGAGATAAGAGAGGCTCATCTAAATGGCGATTTTCATATTCATGATTTGAATTTACTTGCCCCCTACTGTGTCGGCTGGGATTTATATGATTTGCTACTTACCGGCTTTAAAGGGGTGGTAGGAAAAGTTGAAAGCAGTCCTGCAAGACACTTTAGAAGTGCTTTGGGGCAAATTGTGAATTTTTTCTATACTCTACAGGGGGAAGCTGCTGGGGCACAGGCATTTTCAAATTTTGATACTCTTCTCGCTCCCTTCATAAGATATGATGGTCTTGATTATAAGGAAGTAAAGCAAGCTCTACAGGAATTCATTTTCAATATAAATGTGCCGACTAGAGTTGGTTTCCAGACTCCTTTTACCAATATCACAATGGATTTAAGTATTCCAGAATATCTGAAGGGACAGGCAGTTGTTGTAGGTGGAGAATTGCAGGGTTTAACATATGAAGATTTTCAGGAAGAAGTGGATATGCTTAACAAAGCATTTTTTGAAGTGATGATGGAAGGAGATGCAAAAGGGAGAGTATTTACATTTCCTATTCCAACATATAATATAACGAAAGACTTTCATTGGAACAATGAAAATTTGGAAGGGTTATGGAGTGTGACAGCCAAATATGGAATACCATATTTCGCCAATTTTGTAAATTCGGATATGAAGCCAGAGGATGCCAGAAGTATGTGCTGCAGACTCCGTCTTGATACTAGAGAGCTAAGAAAGAGGGGTGGTGGGTTATTTGGGGCAAATCCTCTTACAGGGAGTATAGGAGTTGTTACTATAAATATGCCTCGCATTGCCTATCTGGCAAGAGATGAGGATGATTTTCTGGAAAAACTTGAAGAATTAATGGAATTAGCAAAGGAGAGCTTGGAGATAAAAAGAAAAGTTCTAGAAAAATTTACGGAAAATGATCTATATCCATATTCAAAATTTTACCTCAGATATGTGAAGAAGAGATTTGGTAGCTACTGGAAAAACCATTTCTCCACGATAGGCCTAATAGGAATGAATGAAGCGTGCCTCAATTTATTTGGCGAAAATATTNCCTCACCAGAAGGCAAAAAATTCACCCTTAATGTGCTCGATTTCATGCGCTCCCTCCTTATACAATTTCAGGAGGAGACAGGCAATAATTATAATCTTGAAGCAACCCCTGCAGAGGGTACATCATATAGGCTGGCAAAAATAGATAAGGCAAAGTATCCGAACATAATATGTGCAAATGAAGATGAATATTCAAGAGGGGCTGAGCCGTTTTACACAAATTCTACCCACTTACCATTAAACTATACAGATGATATATTTGAAGTGCTGGATCACCAGAATGAAATACAGACAAAATATACAGGGGGTACAGTTCTCCATATTTTTGTTGGAGAAAAGATAGATGATATTGAGGTGATCAAAACGCTGATACAAAAAATATGCAGTAATTATGCATTGCCATATTTCACCATTACACCAACTTTCAGTATATGTCCGTCACATGGCTATCTAGCTGGAGAGCATAAAACATGTCCGAAATGTGGCAATGAATGCGAAGTATATTCACGAGTGGTTGGTTATCTCCGTCCAGTAAAGCAGTGGAATAAAGGAAAGCAGGAGGAGTTCAGAATAAGGAAAACATTCGTAATAAAATGAGAATAGGAGGCTTTCAGAAAATTTCTCTCATTGATTATCCGAGAAAAATAAGCAGTGTTATATTTACATGTGGATGCAATTTCAGATGTCCATACTGTCATAATCCCGAGCTTGTAATGCCTGAAATATTTCCTGAGCCAGTAAATGAAAAGGATATTTTTTTATTTTTGAAAGAGAAAAAAGAGAAAGTTGATGGTGTGGTAATAACAGGAGGGGAGCCAACCATTCATCCAGATTTACCAAGGTTTATGAGAGGGATTAAAAAAATGGGCTATTTAATTAAACTGGATACAAATGGAAGCAACCCGGAAATGCTTGATAGGATCATAAAATATGGATTGGTAGACTACATTGCTATGGACATAAAAGCGCCGCTGACAAAATACAGCAAAATAACGCAAACAAATGTCGATATAGAAAAAATTGCGAGAAGTATCCAGCTTATTTTTGAATCGGGTATAGAATATGAATTCAGAACAACAGTTGTTAAGGAACTGTTGAACATAGAAGATATACTTGATATTGGTTCTATGATAAGAGGAGCAAAGCTGTATGTTCTGCAGAGATTTATCCCNTCAAAAACTTTGAAGCCGAGTTTCTTGAGTAAAACAACGTTTTCTCAGGAAGAATTTAAAAATTTGAAGAAAATGCTCGAGGAGCTTGTGGGTAAATGTTTTGTGAGATAAAAATAAAAATTAAAGCAAATCAGCAATATGTTTGGATGCCCTGTTTATTTTTCTTATTGATTCCTCCTCTATTCTTTTAATGATTTCCTTGCCAGCCTCAGATATTTTTATATATTTCATGGATGCTGCATCTTTTATCATTTCATCTGCTCTTTTATTTCTCGAAATAATTATTGTTTTATCTCTGATAATGCCAGCAGAAATATCAGAAGATGTGCCTGTATAATCAGGACATAAAAGACATCCAATTTGTAAATATCCGGTTATTTCCTCAAATGGTATCTCCACCGTTTTTTCTCCTATAAATTTGAGGGCTTTGGGAGTAATTTTGACTTCTTTAATTGATGAAATCTCCACTTCATATTTTTCTTTTATATAGTTAAGTATGCTCTCTTGAGCAAATGTTCCATAACAAAAAAGACTAATCAAAAAGTCTATTCTATGACTGAAATCCATTTCCAGCAAGGGAAATGTTTTCATCTGCCTCAAAAAGTGTATTTGACAGGGAAGACCCACAATTGCTATCTTCTTTAAATCTTCATTTTCTATGGTTTCTTTGAGTTTGGAAGTGAATGGCAACACCTGCCATTTACTGCCTGCTGTTTTTATTATTTCTTCCTTGCTCTTTGCAACAATGACTTCTCCTTCCAGTCCCTTTGTTTTTCTGGCTGCTATAACACCATCAACAAAATTTTCATCTATGAGATAGCATAAAAACGCTGTAATTGCTCCTCCTGACACATTTTCCCCAATATTGACTTTTTCCGAAACCTCCGCCAGATATATACCCACATACTCTCCGATAGGATTTTTTAAATACCAACTTGGCATCATTTCAGGTACCTCCTTATTACAAGTTGAGACGCTCTCGGGCATCTCACATAACATGTTCCACATCTTATACATTTTTCCACTATCAANTCTGGCTTCCCACCAATCATTTGAAGAGCTCCATTCGGACAGGATAAAACACAGGCGCCGCATCCAACGCATATGTTCTGCAAAATTACATCATCTATTAAATCAAAACCACTGAGCTTTCTCACTTTTGCAACAGCCTTGAAAATTTGTATAAAGTTTGATTGCTTTTTGGAGACAAAGGCATCAATGAATGGTTTCAACATTCGCGGAGATGGAGGGCATCCAGGAATAGCATAGTCAACATCCACTACTACATTAATTGGCTGAAAAGTCATATGTTCTGGCTTGGGTTGCTGTCCTCCTCTGCAATATCTCGTTATTCCTCCAACTGCTGCGCATGAGCCAAATGCAACTAATATGCTACCATTTTCTCTCAAACTCTTTAACAATTCAACTTTCTCGGTATCATTTAAACAAATTGCACCACTTACTATAATCAAATCCTCCTTTTCAATTTTGAAATCATCTCTTGCAATCATTTTATCCTTAAAATTACACGTATCCCGCATTTTTATCATTGCTCTTAAAAGAGCAACAGAGCATCCCTCACATCCTCCGAGATCGACATGAGCCACATTTAATTTAATTATATCACCTCCACGCAATGGGTAGCACATGGTATGCAGGGATCATATAATCTTATGCCCATCTCACTATTCGTTTTTTCCATCAGAGGAATGTTGAACATAGTTGGAACTATAATACTGTAGTTTTCCACCCTTCCGTCCTCATTTAAGGAAACTCTATGAATGAGCAATCCCCTTGGAGCTTCATATACGCCAATACCTTTCCCTTTTCTGAACATAAAGCCTTCTGTTTTAACTGGTTGATTGATGTCAACCTCTTTTAGAATTTCCTCAATCCGTTTAAAAGCAAGAGTAATTTCTTCAAGCCTTGCAATCTGTAACCCTATCATACCTTGAAACGAAAAGTTTCTATAGCTTTTTAACCTAGCTCTCGGCCCAACTTCAACATATTCTCCGTCATACAATGCAAGCATGGAGGTGGATTTTTTGGCTATATCCTTTTCTTCGTGAATCTCGCTATATGGCATAACTTCTATCTTTTCTGGATCAATTGCGTATCTATCTCCATAAAAAAGATGAGATGCCAGATATTTTGCATCCACATCTATTTTTTTCGCAAGAAGTNCATCTTTACTCCAGAAAGATTCATTTACCTCNATCTTTTTTATCTCATTATAAATTTCTTCTGCTTTCTTTAGTTCTTCAACGCTTCTTCCCAGAATTTTTTCTGATAGTGCTTTTGCGATGCCTCCTATAACCAGCCTATTTGGATGGGTGGGTGCCCCAGCTAAATCTGTTAAAACTTTGTTAATCTTTTCTAAGGCATTCAATGTCCCGCTCATCACATCATCCACATATTTCTCATTCAGTAAATCTGGTAAAATCATGATATTATGGAGAAAATGACTCTGTATTCTGTTTAGAAGACCTATTGCTTCTCTAAGCATTATGCCGTTTCTTGGAGGGAAAATACCAAAAGCATGTTCAAATGCCTCACATGAAGCAATTGCATGTGCAGCATGACATATTCCGCAGATCCTCATTACTGCTTCCACAACAAAAAGAGGGCTTTTTCCTTCAACCATTTTTTCAAATCCACGCAATGGAGCGGACGGAAGAAAAAAAGTTTTTGATTCTTTTACCACAAATTTTGCATCTCCGCCTATTCTGGATAGTTCTTTCTCCACGTATAATTATCTGTGGAGTTTTTATAATACTTTTCTATTCTACCCTTACTTCAACTTCATTTTCTTCTTCTGCAATCCATGGAAGCTCTATTTCCACAACAGCATTTGGAGGAATGGTTACGCCCTCTATCCT
>MTNE01000016.1 GCA_002011355.1 Thermoplasmatales archaeon JdFR-43
ACAGGAAATAGAGAAACTTGCTGAGCAATTACAGACAAGAGGATTATGAAGATTGCTGTTATAGCCGCTCAAGGTGATGTTGAAGAACACGTTGTTGCAGCCAATAAAGCATTAAGAAAACTCGGAATAGAGGGCAAGGCAGTTGCAACAATTGATAAGGCAGAAGTGGCAGAAAGCGATGCAATTATACTGCCAGGCGGAGAAAGCACAACAATTAGCAAGTTAATTCACAAAAGTTCTGTGGCTGAAGAGATAAAGAAGGCAGCCAGAGAAGGAAAGCCAGTAATGGGAACGTGTGCAGGAAGCATTTTGCTGGCAAAGCATGGGGATGAGGAGNTAAGAAAAACAAAAACGAAACTGCTTGAATTAATGGATATATGGGTAAAGAGAAATGCATTTGGAAGACAGAGAGAAAGTTTTCAGATAAGATTGGATATAAAGGGTATAGGGGATTTTGAAGCGGTTTTCATCAGGGCTCCGGCTATATTAAAAGTTAGCAGCAATGTGGATGTACTGGCAAAACTGGATGATTATATTGTTGCTTGTCAGCAGGATAATATTTTGGCATTATCCTTTCATCCAGAACTGACGGATGATACAAGAATTCATGAATATTTCATAAGAATGGCAAAATAAATGGTACCTTTCCTCGAGCTATAAAATTTTTGAAAAATGAGTAGAGGGTTTATTCGGCAATTTGTATAAGAAATATTTCATCGATCTATTAATTCTATCATTATTCTTAAGGTTATTTATTTATACAGAAGTTCAATATTATTTTCATGAAAATAGGCATTATTGGGTGCGGCGCCATCGGAAGCGATGTTGCAAAAGCTGCAGATGAGATGGAAGAGATTGAAGAAATTTACTTATATGATGTG
Source organism: Thermoplasmatales archaeon JdFR-43 (assembly GCA_002011355.1). Classification (GTDB taxonomy): domain Archaea; phylum Thermoplasmatota; class E2; order UBA202; family JdFR-43; genus JdFR-43. The sequence goes on from MTNE01000016.1 coordinate 882, forward strand.
GTGGAAGAAAAGGCGAAGAAGCTGGCAAAAGAGTTGGAAAAAGCAAAATTTGAAAAGGTGGAAAACTTTTTGCCTTTGGTTGATATAGTTTTTGAAGCAGCTTCTCAGCAGGCAGTTTATGAACATGCAGAAAAGGTTATCGAGGCCAAAAAAGATCTGATAATAATGTCTATAGGTGCTCTTTTTGATGACAGTTTCAGGGAAAAACTGATTGAAAAGGCAAAGAAAAATAGATGTAAGATTTATCTGCCATCAGGAGCAGTAGCAGGCTTGGACGGCATAAAAGCCGCAAGTATAGGTGGCTTAGATGAAGTTACCTTAGTTACAACCAAATCGCCAGAGGCGTTTGGAAAGCATTTTGAGAAGAGAACTATTCTATTTGATGGAAATGCTAGGGAAGCGGTTAAACTTTTTCCGAGAAATATAAATGTTGCTGCCTGTTTATCTTTAGCAGGTATAGGCTTTGATAAAACAAAGGTGAAGGTTGTGGCAGATCCTGTGATAAAATTTAATAGCCATAAAATACTGGCGCATGGAAAATTTGGAAGATTGAGAGCGGAAGTAGAAAATCTGCCAAATCCTAAAAATCCAAGCACAAGTTATCTGGCCTCTTTATCTGCAATAGCAGTACTGAAAAAAATTGTTAATCCTCTTCAAATAGGGATATGATGAGGAAGGCCATATATTTAATGGTGGCGTTAATTATCCTAGCAGCAGGTGCAAATACTGCATATGATAGCGTAAAATCATTGAATATAGCCAGATGCCTTGGCTGTATTGCAATGGAACCAAAAGCTGTAAAATTTGTGGAATTCTGGGTGGAATACCCAGAGCATTATAATAACAAAGGCATACCTCCACATCCAGATTGGGTGATAAATGCAAGTAAACAAAAAGTTGTTATGCTTTTCTTCTGGGGCCCAAGTTGTGAACCATGCGAGTGGCAATGGGAAGCAATGAAAAAGGCTGGCTTGGTTAAAGGAAGTGAAGAAAATGGCAGCGCAACAGCCAATTTCAGTTACATCCAGCTATTTTCCATAAATGCACCTTATGATGATGAAAAAGGCGAAGCAATAAGAATATATACTCCGAAGGGAGATACCGGTACACCGACAACAGTTATACTTTTTGAGAAAAATGGAACCATTTACTGGTATGCTTTCTCTGGGCCAGCAAATGGAGAGGGTGGTAGGCCAGATATAAATGGACTTATAAATATACTGGAAAAGGCAAAGGAGGAAAAATATGATATGCAATCTTAATTGTGCAGCCTGTCCCCTTGCATATCTCTGCATCCCACTTGCTGTAGGGGCTTTCATCGCTTTAAAAAGATATAGAGGGCGGCTGCAGAAAAGAAGGCTTGCTTCTCAACTGAGTTTTCTTTTCATAAGCAATGCTGCCTTTGTTTTTGGAGCAACTGGCTTAATTTACACCTATTTTTACTGCTGGGAANGTCCTTATGCANTGATGGCTTGTCCGATTGGTGTATTGGAACATGCATTTGCTGACAGAAGCTGGTATCTGCTGGTATATCTTGCTGGCCTTATAGGCTTTGCATGTATAATATTTGGCAGGGCAGCATGTGGATGGGCATGCCCAATAGGCTTTCTGCAGGATTTAACAAAGGGTAGGAGAACAAAGAGTAAGCTCGATAGCAAAATGAGACCCCTGAAATATGGCATTTTGCTGGCAATTCCCCCTGTCTGTTATTTAACAGAAAAGCTTGCATATACAGATATATGTCCAATAGGAGGATTAACTGCAACTCTGCCCTATCTTGCTATGGAGCCAAATGGTTATACATTCACTGTATTCTTCATACCAAAAATGATCAATGTAGCTGGCTTTCTCATACTCATATTTTTGATGACAAGAGGATGGTGCCGCCATCTTTGCCCTGTTGGGGCTATGATGGCTCAGTTCAATAAAATCAGCCTGCTGCAACTCAAATATTATGAGGAGAAATGCATAAAATGCTTCAAATGCGCTGCCGTGTGTCCGATGCAGATAAATATGCCTTATGATAATAGAAGCGGAGAATGTATCAGATGCGGAAAATGTATTGACATCTGCCCCACAAATGCCCTTGCCTTTGAATTCAAATGGTAATTAGAAAATTTAAATATGAAGATTTGGATGAGGTGGCAAGAATCGCTGCCACATCCCTGCAGGAGGAATATACAATAGATTTTTTTCTCTATTTATGGCAGATTAATCCAAACGGCTTTTTAGTAGCAGAGAAGAATGGTAGAATAGCAGGCTTTATAGTGGCGGTGCAGCCTTCCTTAAATGAATTGCGAATATTGATGCTTGCAGTCGATAAAGAGTTCAGGAGGCAAAAAATAGGAAGCACTTTGCTGAGAGAACTTTTATTTCGCTTTCCAGATACAAGGAGAGTATATCTGGAAGTGAGAATAGATAATAAGGAAGCAATAAAATTTTATGAAAAGAACGGTTTTGTTATAAAGAAAAAGATAAATGATTTTTACACGGATGGTTCCCCAGCATATCTCATGGAAAAAATCTTATTTTAGCTTTCTTTTTCTTGCAGCCAGTAGCATGGCGGCTATAGCCATCAATAGCATGAAAGATGGCATCTCATTTTTTCCTCCATTCCTCTCAATTTCTTTTAGTGTGGAAAAATGTATGGAAAAATCTTTCTCCATTTTTATGCCCCTCACATCTCTGGCATTTTTTGAGATATTGATATAATATGTTTTCCCATACTCAAGTTGCATTTCAATTAGGAGGGTGCTGTTATTCCATGAAATATTATAGCTACATTCTGGAAATATATTGAGATTTTTTTCAACTGATTGTTCATTCATCTCATGCGAAAATTTTATCTCCAGCAGAGTATGAAGGGCAACATTTCTCTCGCCATCTTCTATGCTGGTATATACAATTTTTGGAGGAGTTATGTACACATAAAAAGTGAAATTTTTCTCCATATTATTACCGTATTTGTCAGTAATATATGTGGTGATTGTGATATTATAGCTTCCCATGCTATAGTTAGAAAATTTTATCTCCAGCAGAGTATCATTTTCCTTCCATTCATATGTGAATGGAACCCAGGGTTCTATTTCTATAGCTCTGTGCAGCAAAGTATCCATTGGCTCTGAAAATTTTATCTCTATATTGCTCATCAACTCAGCATTTAGAGGATTCACATATAAAATATGTGGTGGAGTAACATCCATGGCAGATGTTTCAAAAGAAAATTCGTAATACTGCAATATTTGCCCGCTTTTCCTGTATGCATTTCTGATTATAACAGTGTATTTTGTTTCGTAATTCAGTGTTTGAGGGTGTATTAGAATTTCATTTCCATTTTTCCACTGAACTGTGTAGTCAATATGCGGCTCTATTTCCAGGCCGTTTTCCACAGACTTCTTATTCATTTCATGTGAAAATTTTATTCTTATTGTAACATATACCGGCACATTTTTTGCATTTGCTTTCGGATAATGCTCTATGACTCTAGGGGGAGAAGTATCAACAATAAATCTCCAGCTTATCTGGCTGATTTGTCCGATGTTATCCTTTCCTCTCAGCAAAAATTCATATTCTCCATCTGGTAAATTTGCATATTCCACATGTGTTATATTACTCCAGTTACTCCAATCCTTATCATAATTCATCAGTTTATAGGAGAATAGCACATTTCCATGGTCATCGCTGCCGGCCCATTCAAAACTGACATTTCTGAAGCCAGTAACATTTTCAGGTTTTTTGGTAAACTGCAAGGAGGGTGGCTCATCTGGCGAGGGCTTCGCAGCAGTGCAGGCATCGACATAGTAGGCAGTAAATGGATGATTATTTTCTGGAGGATCTGAATATTTTGTATTGCCATTTGCATTAAAAACTACAGCTATTGCCATTATATTGTCTTTACTTATTTCATATCCTTCTTCACTTCCGTTCCATACAATCTGTTTGTTTATCTTTTCGCCAGGGGTCAATGAAATATCTTCATTCACTGCATAATCGAGAAATCCAAAATGATATGGTTTGCCATCATAATTTTTCCATCTTGAAACCGGCTCAACCACATATACTTTCAAAAAGCCATTATAATTTTCATTCCCGTTGTTTTTTACTCCCAAATCTATTTCAATACTGTTTTCTCCCAGCCATTTTACCTCCAGATTAATTTTTATATTTGCTCTCTGCCTTTCCAGACAACTCTGTATGGCATTTTTAAAATACTGCATATCCTGTTTCCCAAAAATGACTTCATAGCCACCATCAAAGAATGTTGTTGGATATCCATATACATTATATTCTCTTGCCCTCTCTGCTGCCAAATCATTTTTATCTGTAACCATTGCAACATAATAAAAAGGATATTCATGAGAGGAGTAAATCTCATGTAGAATTTCCGCCACCGCTGGACACGCGTGACAGCTAGTTGCTGTCATTTCCTCAGCAAAAATATTGCCCTTTACCTTTGCTGCAGCAAAAAATGCAAGAAGGAGAAAGATGATGATGAAATATCTCTTCATATCTCTGCAATCATTTCCTTATTTTAATTTTTGCTATAATCATTGCAATTGCAGCAAGCATGACAAGTAGTTCAAAGCCTGGTGTCTTCTTTTCTTTTACAATAATATCTGCTGTCTTGAAAATTTTCTCTCCATTTTCTATGCTTATATTTACTTCTATTGTTCCTTTGGTGACTTTACTCCCATCTATGACAAATTTCCATATATTACCTTCCTTTACCATATTTTCAAAATAGCAGGCATCCCCTATGCAATACTGCAGTTTAACCTTACTGACATTTCCTGATATTTCCGCATATACTGTAATGTTATCACCGGGTTTTGGCTCCTTTGGCTCCCAGTAAATATTATCTATTGATGCAGCATTTGCAAAAGAAAATAAAAATAGGAAGAGAATTGGTAAGAACCTTTTCATAATTTCACCTTATAGAGCGTTATTCCGTCGCTGTATTCATTCCAGTTTGCATCGTAGCCTCTAACGTATAATTCTGTAAAGCCCTCATCTTTTATTTCATCATCATTGTAATCCATTTTCCATTCCCATTCGAAAGGCGGTGTAGTATCGACATGCATTATCTCTCTTCCACAGTGACACGCCAGCGGCAATAAAAATTCCACTCTTTTTATATCACTGTCTGCATTAACTTTAACTGTAACATCCCCTATTACAATCTGCCCTATTATGGGCAACACCTTTATTCCAAAGAGATATACTCCATGTCTTGGCTTTATTATTTTTAGGTTACTTCCTGTAATCACCAAAGGCATTTTCACCTGCAATGTAGCTGGTTCGCTTTTAGCACCAT
>MTNE01000148.1 GCA_002011355.1 Thermoplasmatales archaeon JdFR-43
AAAATTTCAAAAAAATTTGAAATAGCAAATCTTAAATAGTCTTTTTCTATGATATTTCAAAAAAATTTGAAATAGGTGAGAAAATGTGGCAGATAATAGAGGCAGGAATTGATGCACTGGTAAAATATCTTTCAGAACATGTGCTTACCTGCTTAATCCCGGCCTTTTTTATAGCAGGAGCAATTGCAGTATTTGTTTCGAAAGAAAGCGTGCTGAAATATTTTGGGGTGGNAGCGAAGAAATATATTGCCTACCCTGTTGCAGCTGTTTCTGGAGCCATACTCGCAGTGTGCAGTTGCACTATACTGCCGATATTTGCTGGTATTTATAAAAGAGGCGCTGGCATTGGTCCAGCTACATCCTTTTTATTTTCNGGNCCNGCAATAAATATTCTCGCCATTGTTTTGACAGCAAGGGTATTGGGCTTTGAAATAGGGTTGGCAAGAATTGTGGCAGCGATAATAATGGCTATTGTTATTGGCTTGCTCATGGCAGTTATCTTCAGAAAACACGATGAAAAAATAAGAAATGAAAATAAGTTTGTAGTGGAAGAAAATAAAAAGAAAAGAGATCTCACCATATCAAGCTCATTTTTCATTTCATTAGTTGTCGTGCTTATTGTTGCGACTTCTAGAACGTCATGGCTCATAAAATTTCCAATAATCTATATTCTTACTATATTCATTGCAGTTCTTCTAATATTTTACTACACCAGAGAGGAAGTAAAGGAGTGGGGAAAAGAAACTTGGTTTTTAACAAAGAGAATATTTCCTGTTTTGCTTGCTGGAGTATTTGTGGTGGGAATAATAGGGGGAATAGCCTCCCAATTTGTTGATGCTCCACCAGATAAAGCGGTGGGAATATTGGTGAAGGATTATATGGGAAAAAATGACATCACTTCATGTTTTGTTGCTTCCATAATAGGGGCTGTTCTCTATATGCCAACATTGCTTGAAGTTCCTATCGTTAATGATTTGTTNGGTTATAACTCNGGAATGATAGGGGATGGTGCTGCTTTAGCTTTGCTTTTAGCTGGCCCTTCCTTGAGTTTGCCTAACATGATAGTTATTGCCAGAGTGATGGGAACAAAAAAAGCAGGAGTATATATCATGCTTGTAATTATTATTTCGACTTTAGTTGGTTACACGTATGGGGTGATGAAATGATTAATGTTGAAATTCCAGATGAAATAAAAAAAGAAGTGATGGCAAAAGGGGGGTTTGAAAATATTGCCAAATCAATCCCGGATGATACAATAAAAGAATTAGTTGAAATTTTAAAGGCATTGGCAGACGAAAAAAGGCTGAAAATTTTATATGCTTTGCATAGACAGAGAATGTGCGTTTGCATGCTTGCAGCATTAACACAATGCCCCTACTCAAAATGTTCATACCATATTGCAAAATTGAAAGATATGAATCTTATCAAGGCAAAACATACTGGTAACTATATTATTTACTCTCTTACTTCGTATGGGAAAAAAATTATCAGATATTTTGAAAAATTGATAAGGTGATAGGATGAAGGTGGAAATATTGGGAAAAGGTTGTGAAAAATGTAGGATGCTTGGGAAGAGAGTGAAAGAAGTAATANAAGAACTTGACAGAGAAGATATAGAAATTGTGGAAGTAAAAGATGTGGTAGAGATAATGGAACGTGGAGTAATGATTACGCCTGCTTTGGCAGTAGATGGTGAGATTAAAATAGCAGGAAAAGTGCCAAGTAAAGAAGAAATAAAGGAATTGCTGAAGATAGTCTGAAAAATTTCGATAAAATAATATATCCTTTCGCCCATTTCCTTTATGGCAAAAACATCTTTAGGGTTAGAAGAGAATATTGAGGGAGCGTTGTGTTATTTGCTGGGATGGGTGACAGGCATAGTATTTTATTTACTGGAAAAAGATAATAAGTTTGTTAAATTCCATGCAAAGCAATCCATACTGACTTTCTTTCCGTTGTGGATTTTAAGTCTCATATTTGGCGGATGGTGGGGGTTGCTTTGGTGGCATGCCTGGATATTTTTCTGGTGGATTTCTTGGCTTATATGGCTTGTCATGTTTATACTCTGGATTGTTCTTATGATAAAGGCGTATCAAGGCGAGATGTTCAAGTTGCCCATCGTTGGCGATATAGCAGAAAAAGGATTATAATTCCAAAATCTAGCTATTGCAATTTGAGGAAATCTTCCTTCTTCATTTTTAATTTTAAAAATTTTAAAAGAAATCATCAAGACGGGAGTGTTTAACTTTATCATTTTTGAACAGCGAATCAACAAACTTCTCAAATAATACAATGCGCTGTTTTGTATAATTTGCTACATTGAATTTTTCCACAAGTTTCTTTGCTGGAATGAGATATTTTTTCACAGATTTTTCATGAACAGTTAAAACCAAATTCTCCCCACAGTTTGGACATTTTCCTTTCAGTGGAACTCTCCTATATTTTGTATTGCATTTTATACATCTGAACTGCTGCTTTGTGAAGGCCCTTAGATTGCCCATTAAATCTGGCAGAAAATGGGTTTTGATAACTTTACTTGCTACATCTCTTTCATCAACAGCCCTTATTTTTATTGCCAGAGCAAGTTGCGCATTTAGCTTATCTTCCATTTTATCAAGTAACTTATAAGCAGATGTTTTTGGGCCGCTGGCAATATGAGAAGTATCATGTGTGAAGCCAAAACCACAAAATTCTCTTTCTGTTCCAAGCCGCTGAGCAACCAAATCCATCATTTTTTCCAGCTCTTTTGGATGAGGGCATTCTAAAGTTTTTCTATAGAATTCCAGAGGATATCTATTAAGTAAATCAATGTTCAATGCTTCCTTATCTATTTCTGCCGGAGAAATACGGGTTGCAATGACAAGGGGCAAATCCATTTTCCCTCCTCTTTTTTCAGGAATATACTCTCTGGAAAAATTGATAAGGACATCCAGCAGAAGCATGAGAGCATCTTCATCTCCATCACAATTTCTACGCTTTGCGGCATGGAAAAATGGGTGAGCACAGCAGACATTTGCATCTATAAAACCAATTATCCTTCCTATAACTCCTGCTGAAGTATGTGGAGATAAGCCGACAACTAGATGTCCTACCAAATCCTCCATTTTTTCCACTTTATAGTACGGTTCCATTCCATATAGTTTAACAAGTAAATCATCAATGAATTTTGCAACTCTAATTAGATATTCTCCACATTTTTTGGATGGAATCAAATCCTGTGGCTTTAATTCGCATATTTGATCTTCTCTCTCCAGTTTATTTCCTTTATAATCATATTCATAACCAAGTTCTCGAAGCTTTTCTACACTTGTCCCTATTTCATATGGTTTGAAATGTGTCAAAGGCATATTTGTCATATCAAAGCGTGCTGTGCCGTCCTTGAAAACATATATTTTATGCATTGCCCTCAACAAACCCTTTTCCAAGCATTCTGGAGTTTTGCTGTGGGATGATAGGCCTATNACTCCTTTCACTTTTTCTGGCAAGGAAANATTGAGACGAATCTCNGCCTTTCTTATTTCATTTTCAACATCGATACTGAACTTTTTTAATCTACCAGTAAAATATGTGTGNCCGCCACATTCACATTTTGCTTTATATGCTGTCTTTCCGCACTTTTCGCATTTTCTTTCTCCCATCTCCACCGTTACCTTTCTTGCTGCTGTTAACAATCTTTCCCTCCCCCCTGCCATTCCAACTGGGAAGAGGATGTGTGGGGATGCCCTCATTTTTCTTTCCGCCGCTTTCTCTGGTCTTCCCATTCTTGCTCCTATGCGGTGTGGTGCACGAGGCATTATTTTTATTCCAGCCATTTCCTGAACAGCTTCTAGGGGCTCTTTCTCGCTATGTTTTTCCTCCACAATTTTTTCATCTTTAATTTCAAATCCGCAGCATTTGAGCAGCGTATATGCATATTTCTCTATAACATATTCCTCCCTTTCCTTGTGCAGTACTCCCAGCTTCAACAAAATTTCCTTAAGCTTTCCATCCTTTTTTAGGTACAGTTTTCCATCATATCTTCCATTTCTTATTGCATCTTTTAGATAGGTTAGTTCTTCTTTGCTGATATCATGCCAGAATAAGTTGTAAGATGGATGGAGAGGTATATCATATTCTTTAGAGATATCAAAAGCTGTTTTGGCATCTATTTCTTCAAAATTTTCTATTCCATATTTTTCTTTAACTTCTTCCAGTCTAGCTTTTTCTTCCAATTCCTGAATCCACCATTCATAACAGTAACTTGCTGGAGGAAGAATGGCATTGTTTTCTGCAAATTCTCCAAATGGCACAAGAATTTCTCCCAGATCAATAATTTCTTTTACTCTACCCTTCAATTTCTTTGCTTCTTCGACATCATTAATCTGTACAAAATCACCATTCTCAAGCAAAACCATTGGCCCTTCTATAGAGTCGCATGGAGTAGCGATGGTTCCCTTTCCCGGCCTTTCTGTTTTAATTTGCGTTCCTATGGCAATAAATTCATCCAGTAAATACATTGTAGCCGGATTTATGGCCAATGCAGCTAGGCCACAAGTTCTTCCCCTCCCATATCTGAGCCTGAACCCTCCTTTACGAGAAGGATGACTTAAAACGGGCCTGCCAGCTATCAAATCTTTCACATATTTATCAGATGGGTTTATTACTCTTTCCTCTTCTTCCTCTTCTTCATAAACAAATTTCTTTAAGAAGTCCCATCCTTCCAGATTTAGATTTGTTACGTGTTTTAGCAATTTTGGAGCTTTTAAACACAGTCCTTCTGCAATAACAAGACAGGCTCCTCCTCTAATCTTATTTGTTTTTACTCTTGGCAAATCTCTTTTACCCATCACTTCCTTATCTTCGGTTGCCTCACCATTTATACAGATGGGGCAGTTCCTTATTATAATCTCAATTTCTTCAGGTGATGGTAGATATTGCAGATGGGTTGTTCTATCATATAGTGGTATCTCTTCCTTATACCTCTCAATCTCATCCTCAGTTGGCTTGTATCTATCTATGCCAAGTTTTCTCCTCACAATATCTGCAATCAAAACACTCATTGCCTCTCCTGTTCCGCCTGCTGAACGAATTGGACCAGCAAAATATAAGTCCACATATCTGCTACCATCCTCATTTCTTCCTATTTCTACTTTGGATATTCCTTCTATGGGAGCTACCAGAACCCCTTCTGTGAGAATAGCTAAGCCAGTCCTAACAGCCTGCTCAACTATGCTCGCAAAATCCCCCTCCATGCTTTCTGCAATTTCCGTGGCAATCTGTAGAGCAGTCTCTTCCCTTCCTTTTTCTTTCAGATATTTTCTTATCCTCATTGCTATTCCTTTAGGCCCCACAAGCTCTTCAACTCTATCTGCCAAATCCTTAGCAAAAGATATTTCTACTTCCGTTTTTGGATCAAAGCCTTTCTTTCTCGCCCTTGTTGCAATTTCATAGCATTCCTTGGCTTTGGTTTCTATTGAATTAAAATAATTGTTCACAATGCAAAATTAAAAAATGGATATAAAGCTATTGAAATGTCTTTATCAGGCATGCCATGCATTCACAATTTCTTTCCACATTCAGGACACTCTTTAACGCGAGATGCACAGCTTTTATGAAATGTTGCACCACAATCACATCTTACACTTTTTGTTTCATCCTTAAATTTGCCTAGACATATTAAACAACGATTTTCTTCCTGTACTTCTACCACTAGCTTCCCTTTTCTTTTAATTAGGTAGAAATATGTTATCAATCCAGCTAGAAGAGCAATAAATGGAAGGATATAAAGATAGTATTTGTAATCCTTTTTCTGAGGAGGAGAAATGGTTGAGAAGTAATATGTTTTTGATTTCACGCTCTCTTTTCCGTCACTAACAACAACATACCATCCATAATTTGTTTCATACTGTAAATTTTTCCATATTATTTCTGCAAAGCTGCCCGAAGAAACATTTTCAACCCTACCAATTATGTTGTCATGTATATCATAAAATGTTACAGTAACTGTATCTTTATCTTCATCTGAAACCGAAACGCTCAATTTGGGGTTTAATGATACAATGCTTCCATTCAATGGTTTGATGATTTCAACAACTGGCGCATGATTTATTGGCGAGAAAACTTCTATGGCTACTATATCATATGCTTCAGCTCC
>MTNE01000210.1 GCA_002011355.1 Thermoplasmatales archaeon JdFR-43
TCCGAGTTCAAGCATTGTGTCAATATGCCACATTCTACACCAGTCGGGACGAGTTTCAATAGTTAGACCAATGCATCTGTGGGCAGCATTCTCGTTCAGTCTTTTTGCCTCCTCCAAGTTTACAGCATCTATACCATTTAAAGCATCATAGCATCTCTTCACAAACCATTTCTGATAAATTATATCTCTGGCTGGAAAAGTCCCACCCATTATAATCATGTCTATTTTATCAGTAGGATGCCCTATTATTTCCAGCTGGTTCAACCTATCTTTAACCTGCAGATATGGATCGAATGCATTACGGGCAGCCCTTAAAGCAGCTGGTTCTTTGCCAGTATAGCTTTGTGGCGTATAAGGAGGGCCACCTGGACATGGGATGCATCTTCCATGAGGACATGGATAAGGGGAAGTCATTACAGCAATGATTGCAACACCAGAAATCGTTCTGACTGGCTTTCTCTGCAAAATGCTTATTACNCTCTCCTTTTTTCCTCCTTCAATATGGCTCAAAATCTCAGCATCAGAAGGAATCTTCTTTAATGAATATTGTCGCGCTAAAAATTTTTTAAATTTTAACAAATCTTCCTTGTTCTTTATCTTTCCCTGCTCTATTTCGTTCGCTATTATTTCCGCAATTTTTTTGATTTCAGGTGTAGGCAACTGTGAAATCGTCATTATCCTTGAAATATTTCTTCAGGATATTTTCATTTTCATCTGTGAANGTTTCNTTNAGTCTGTTTATACATCCCTTTAACTCCTCGTCCTCTATCTTCATTTCNTTGTAAAGTCTGCTTATCAATTTAACCAGATCTGCAAATATTGGGAACATTGATTCCTGTGTTTCATATAACTCCTCAAGCATTGCCTCATTGTATCTCAGGGCTTCTTCAATCTCTTCAAGCTTTTTCTTTATATCGTCCTTTTTTGATTTTTTTGTTTGTTCTTTAGACATTGTCTTTGACATTACACCACCAATATATATAACTACTTAAATTTTTTTAATCTCCTGGCTACTATTACAACAAAAGCAATCAACACAAACGCTATTTCAAAACCAGGCGTTTCCTTTTCTTTTATCTTTATTGTCATGCTGTAATTTGCTTTTGCCCCCTCATCGTCTTTCACCTGCAAGGTTACAGTATAATCTCCTGGCTTTTTATATACATGCGTTACATCCTTTCCATATGCTATGTTTCCATCTCCGAAATCCCAGCGCCATTCAACAATTTTTCCATCCAGATCAGATGACAAATCTGTGAAGTTTATTTCTTCTCCAGTATGCGGCTCTTCAGGGGTAAATATGAATTTTGCGTCTGGCTTCCTGTTTTTCACTTCAAACTCTATTTCCATGCTGCTCTCTGCACCCATATCATCTCTAACAGTTAGCACAACAATATAAGTTCCAGAGTTTGTGTATTTATGGGTTGCCAATAAGCCATAGCCTATACTTCCATCTCCAAAATTCCATGTGTAGTTCACAATGGTACCATCGTCATCACGAGAAATGCTTCCATTAAATTCTACAAGTGTGTACGAAAATACCTCAGTTGGAGTCCACGAAAAGTTTGCAACTGGAGGAAGATTTCTCACTTCTATCTGCACTTTTATGCTGCTGTTAGTTCCTGCCTTGTCCTCAATATATAGCGTTACATTATATATGCCTGCCCTCTCATACACATGTTTTGGATTTGGCAAATCACTTGTATTTCCGTCTCCGAAATCCCAGCGCCATGAAATTATATCTTCTTTGCCATTTTCATCATATGAGGTATCGATGAATATAACTTCCTCCAACGAATAAGGCGAGGAAGGATAGAAATAGAAGTTGGCGACAGGTGGTTCATTTGGAATAACAGATGCATTTTCATAATAATCCATAAGAGGATAGTAGTCGAAGTTTCCATAAATTTCATGAGGTATGTCCCCTATTCCATCGCTTCCACTCTCATTCTGCTTCTTTCCTTTGAAATAATCCTCTCCTGCATAATCGTGCCAGTAATTGCCTCCTGTTGGATAGGAAGCATTCCAGATATTATTGCCATAATCCATAGCATTCTCAATGTTATAGACAAAATTGTTGTGATATATTGTATTATTGATGCCGTAGGCAACCAAGCCATATAAATTCTTCCAGAAAGAGGAATTCACCACTTCATTTTCCATGCCATCCAAAATAACTGCTTTGCTGTTATGATGGAATAATATTTTATCTATAACGTTTTCACTTCCGTTTATTTCCACAGCTACACTGTTGTTATAATATTCCCCACCCTTTACTGTGCATGAGGATGAATTCAATAAAATGCCATATTCATTTTCATATACAGTAGCATTGATAATATTTAATGAGGAGTTATTTGCTATTATGCCGTAGGAATTAAATGTAAACTCACTGTTTGCTATTTCCCCTTCTGATAACTCCATCTCAATTGCATAACTGTTTTTAGTAAACTTTGTTCTATCTATCTCAACATAGGAGTTTCCTTTTATACCCCATGTATTATTGGTAAATGAGCAGTCAAAAACAAATAGGTGGCTATCCATTACAAATATAGCCACTCCACATCCATTCTCATAAAAATTACTGTTATATATCTCCAATGAGGAATTATCGCTTTTTATTCCTATAGTAGAATCATGGATGACAACATTTTCCATTAAAACTGTTGAATCATCTGCATAAAATGATTGATTAGCACTTAATTCTGTATCAAATAGTTCAATATAGGTTTTTATTGACTCTATTCCATATTCTCCAGAGAATATGCATCCATTCATAGAGAGATTGGCATTGAATGCCCGCAAACTTTTGTCATTATTTTCAAANGTTACATTTTCAAGGGAAAGCCCAGCAAGATTCTCAACATTTATGCCAAGTTCATTTCCATCAATAAATGTATTGTTTATTTCTACCACTGCGTTTTCTTTTTCTATATAGAAAAGATTGATTCCTCTTGAATTATTTATGAAGTTGCCATTGCTTATGAAAATATTACTGGATGATTTGGATGAGATGCCGTTATAATTGTCTATTACATACAATCCTTCCAGATATATTCCCTCCCCATTTAGGATATATATGCCATCTATATTGGCAGAGAAATTACAATTGCTGACTTGGACGTTATCTGAATAAACAATCAGCAATCCTTCTCCATTGTGCTCTATGTGTAGACTTTCGATGGAAAAGTTACTGCAATTTATAAGAGCAAGATAACCACTTTCCTGATTTATTGATTTATCAGATTGATTTATCAGATATAACATGCTCTTTCCATTTATTTTGTTGCTTTCATCTATCATCTGATAGAAATGTCGGAGTTTGCTTCCTTCTATATCAAAATTGTATTGGTTATTATTCATCTCATTTGATTGAAGAAGATTGAAGGGGGAAAAAATTATTCTGATGCCATAAGTGTTATTTTCTATGACATTATTTTTCATGCTATTGTGAGATGCTTCTACTTTTATTCCATACGTATTCTCCTCTATTGTATTATTTTCTATAACGTTATTTTCTCCACTGATATCCAGAGCCATTGTATTTCCTGTAAATGTGCTTTTCTTTACAGTATCATTGCCCATGAGTGAAAAACCATATTCATTTCCCGCGAATGTTGAATTAAAAACAAAGATGTTATACCCCTTTATGGCATAGTAGTTATCAGTAAATATTGAATTTAGTACATCACCTTCTATTTCATCTATTCCAACGTAATTGTTTATGAACTGACATTCTGAAATTAATGCTTCTCCCTCTCCTTCTATACCTTTATTACATTCCCGTAAGGAAATATTATGGAGATGTGCCTCTCCTTTTACTTTCACAGCGACATCTGCATTTTGAATAGAAGAGTCGTGAATTGTTCCATCATCTGTAATAATTCCATAATCTCCTCCGAAAATGCTTATGTTGCTCGCTGCTATATCTTTGGAAGAGATGGATATTTTATTATCTACAAAATATGCATCCTTTATAGCAAAATATGTGGTTGCTTCTATACCATAAGTATTGTCTATAAACTTGTTGAATTTTATGAAAGAATAACTCATTATTTTCATTCCATATGAGCATCCTTCGATGGTATTGTTTTCTATCTCATTTACATTCATTAGATACAAGCCATATATGCTATCTGAAACATAGTTTCTCTCTATAAAGTTGCTGGAGCCTTCAATATAAATACCATATAATCCAGAAAAGCTATTATTTATCAATATATTGTTTTCGCCGAATATCTTACATCCGTATATGTTTCCATGGAAACTTCCATTTCCAATGTAATTGCCATCACCTTCTATGATAAGAGATGCATTTGATGAATCAACAGTTATATCCATAACTACATTTTCATTGCCCTTTACAATAAAACCTAATTTATTTCCATTCAATGCAAAATTCTCTATGAAGACATTATCTGCATCTATAACCACACCCTTATCCGAATTTTTTATGATAAAGTTCTTTATTATTATATCGTCTTTGGCAAGATAGAAAGAATAGTTGCTGCCTTTTAGAGTTGCATTTTCTGCGATTATTTTAACTGCTTTATCAACGTATACATCTTCGTTGTAGGTNCCTTGTCTCACATATATGAATGTTCCATCTGTTGCATTATCAACTGCATCCTGTATTCTATTCCACGTGTGGTTTAGTGGATCAAAAATATTTTCATCTACATAAAAATCTGCTATGAGCAATTTTTTCTGAATACTTGTGGAGTTACCATCATTATCATATACAGTTAGAGTGACATTATATATTCCATCCTCTGCATATGAATGATTAACCACCATACCAAAAGCTGCGCCTCCATCTCCAAACTTCCATTGATAAGTCGTTATGATACCATCTAAATCATAGCTGGAAGAGGCATTAAAGGTGATGTTTCTATTTGGAATAGGGTAGNAGGGCTCCCATGTGAAATTTGCTACTGGAGGAACATTTCTTACATGGATTGTTTCATGCGTATAATTAAATGCGCCTTCATTATCTATTACCCATAGCCATACTGTGTAATAGCCATCATCTGCATATCTATGAATGACGGTTTCATTATATGCCATGGTTCCATCCCCAAGGGTCCAAGTATGATTTACAAGGTAGCCATCTGGATCATAAGAAGTGCTGACAAATGTTATATTATCCAGGTCAGTTGGCTTTTCTGGCGTATACTCAAAATCAACTACAGGAANTTCNTTNTANCTGTGTATTTTTCTTGTTGTTGAATTGCTGTCGCCATTATCATCATATACAGTTAGNGTAACATTATATATTCCATCCTCAGCATATACGTGTTCTACCCATTCTCCATAACCAATGCTTCCATCTCCAAAGTCCCATGTGTAATTGACAATGCTTCCATCTGGATCATAAGAAGGATCATACAAATAGTTAGCATAAAATATCAGTGTTCCTTCTTCTCCCTTGGTCCAGTAGAATTTTGCCACCGGGTGCCTATTTCTCACTATTATCTGCTTTGCTACAGTTTTAGCCTTAAATTCATTATCGACTACCGTTAGAGTAACATTATACTCTCCAGCTTTTAAATAGGTATGATTTGGATTTGGCAGATAACTTATGCTTCCGTCTCCAAAATGCCAAGTCCAGTTTATAATATAACCATCTGGATCTGTCGAATTATCAAAGAAAAACACTGTTTCAAGGGTATATGGATATTCTGGAGAATAATAAAAATCCGGTATGGGAGGGATATTCGCTGTATTTATTGTCTGGCTATAATTCACTATCTCATTTCCGTTATCTTTCACAATCAATCTAACTTCATATGTTCCTGGCATTAAATACTGATGCTTTGCTACTTTTCCATAACCAATGCTTCCATCTCCAAAGTCCCATGTGTAATTTGAGCCATCATAAACGGATACAAACTTGAAAAGAAGATTTCCTTCTTCCATAACATAAAAATATATCTTCTCCTCTGTGTATGAAGATACGCTTCCATTCAAGTTTATCCATAGTAATAAAATGGCTACAAACACTATCAGTAACTTCCTCTCTCGCATGATAATCCACCTTGAGAGTATAATTGTTTGTTTATTTATAAATTATTACCTAAACCTTACCGTTTCGAGGTTTCTGATAGCCAAAGTGCTTATTCC
>MTNE01000030.1 GCA_002011355.1 Thermoplasmatales archaeon JdFR-43
AAAGGCAATACTGAAATATCAGTTTGGAGATGTTGCCGATGAATTTCTAAAAGGATGCCAGACAAAAGGAAAATTTCCAGAATACAAGATATACTACAATGACAAGCAGCTCGCTTCTTTTTCTCCAAAGAGGGGGCTTTTTGCTTTAACTTTTCCTGGAGGAGAAAAACTCGGCAGAAATTACTGGGTGGAGATAGATGATTTTGTTCCAAAGGGGAGTGTTTTTGCAGTTGGCGTAAAAGATGCAGATGAAAGAATAAGGGTAGGAGACGAAGTAGTCATATTTTACAAGAATGAGGTAAGAGGAGTTGGCATTGCCAAAATGAATGCAGAGGAAATGATTGAAAGCGAAACGGGAGAAGCTGTTAAGATAAGGCATTATAAATAATTCAATAACCAATCATCTCTATTTTCTTTTTATCAAAATCTATCAGCGTTGCTATACCTTTCTTCCCAACACTACAATTAACAACATATGTCTCTCCAAATATTTCGTACCCAGCATCTTCATGAACATGTCCGCATATAACGTAGGATGGCTTTTTCTCTTCCATTAGGCTTCGAAGCCATTTACTTCCTATATGCATTCCAAAAAAGGCTCTATCTTTTGTTCTATATGGAGGGAGATGAGAAATAATAACATCTATTTTTCCCTCAACATTTTCTGGGTATTTGCTCCCCACACCCAGAAAATTTATGTCTTCATAAACAAATTTTTCTCCATCGACAAAAGTTACAAATTCTTTAATGTGGCTCAAATCACCATCCATGTTACCATATACACCATATATAGGCGATTCAATTTCACTAAAAAATTCCTCGTCACCGCTCCCAAAATCTCCTGCTATTATTACCAAATCTGGTTTCCTCTCCTTGTAAACGTCCAGGAATTTTCTATATCTCTCCTTTCTCCCATGAAAATCTGCTGCACATTGCAGTAGCATTTTACTTTCCTTTTCTATACCTGTAATTTATTGCCCTGTTTAATTTAATATATAATTCGGCTCCTTTATCTAGAATGGCATCCTCTTCAAGTACTTCAATTGCTTCCCTTGCCAACAACCTCAATATTCTCTTTACTTCTTCCTTATTATTTTCAAGAATATTCAACATATCTTCTAAAATCTCCCCAATATTCTCTCCTTCAATTTTTATTTCTATTTTCATATTTACCTCTTCTTGAGGTTTTTCTCTATATACATTAACAACTCTTCCACTTCTTTCTGGGATAAATAATTTTCCTGTTGCTCCATCTTGATCTCCGACAATCTAAGCCTGATTGCTTCCTTGCACAATTCGGCAACGCTTGTATAACCCAGACCAGGATTTTTTCTTATAAGCTCCTCTATTTCCTCATGCAATTCCTTAGGAATTGATATTGTACTATATTTTGACATTTTACCCCTCTTCACGGTTCTATATAAAAATTGTATATATTTATTTTACTGTTGGTTTTTTAAATTTTTCCATTTTTATCTTATCCATCAATTACAAATGCATTGCCCTCACTTCACAAACATTATTGCCTCCAAATTATCTTCATAAACAGCATCATCCACATACATCTTTACTATGATTTCATGTTTTCCAAAGGCATTACTTATCTGCCACTGATAAGGCATGCTGTCATCCACATGCACAAGTTCATTATCAAGATAAAATTCCACTTTATCGTATTCTCCTTTCACCTCAACATTCATTTTTCCAATTATAATTGTTTTACCTGGCAGCCTCATAATTTCTTTGCCCATTAAATAAAGATAACCTTCTTTTGGCTTGGATATTCCTCCTATTCTTATATGCATCACAGGCGATTTCCACCATAGTCGTCCTTCTATAACTTCAATGCCATCACTTGTATTCAGCACTTCAATGTAACTTGCATTTGTCCTCTCCTCTATAATACGAAGATAAGAATGGCCATAGATAGAAGGGGCAACTATGTTCTTATAAATTCCATCAACCTTTGCGTATGCTACCACATAAACATCTGTAGCATTTTCTGGCAGTAATATTTTTTCCTCCCATACTTTCCCATCCCAATATGTTCCTCCTGTATAGCTTCCATTGTAATCATCATGTCTTTCTCCTTCAATCCAGTTGGAAAGATTTTCAGAAAAGGAATATGTTATATAAGTTTCATCCACAACCAAGCAACCATATACTTGCCATTTTACTGTAACCTCGCCTGTAGCAAATGAATTATTGGAAGGATAAACCCATCTTATATATGGCTGAGCTAAATCTGTCTGATGTATCACAAATCTTATGACTTCTGCAATATATCCTTGCTCCTCATCTCCAAATTGCCATTCTGGAGGATCTTTTATCTTTGACATCTCTGGCGAAATCCAGAAAATGCCACATCCATCGTAATTACCAAAAATTTCATCATTAACAAACTCGTCCTCAGCTGGACATCTCTCAACATTTGCTCCATAGGCCCATGCGGCTATGCAGCCTGGCGCTGTATAACCGATTGCGGTGGGAATGGTGCCTATATTATCCTCATCGAGCTTTCCGCCATAGCTGCCCATATATTCTCCCAGCCGCAGGCAGGCAGTGTGATAGAAATAAAAGTCTGGGGGAGCATGAGTATATTCCTTCCCGCTGAAGGGACTGTATGCCTTTACATTTGCATGAGTTGACGACCACGGATAAAGGAGCATCCTCACTCCGCCATGAAAATCTGCTCCTGTCCTTATGGCATGACTATTGATGAAACGATACAATGTTTTGCCATTTACACTTCCCCACAATTGCGAATTATATCCGCGCCAATCATAATCTGCTTCTCTGTTCAAATCCCAGTCATTGGCATCGTATCTCTGCCTGTTATCAAAGCCGTAAGGGTTGTGGCATATTTCAATATATATCTCTCTGTTATCAAGAAGCCATTTAATCCATTCATCTCCTTCTGCTGCTCTTTCCACAAGCCACTTAGCAGCCCAGTATAGGCCAATGGTGCCAACAGTTTCGTCTCCATGAGGACCACCAAGAAATAAAACCTCTGGCTTCAAAAGGCCATTGCTCTCATTTGTTATGCGCACATAATATAAATCATAGCCACCTGTCGCCTTATTCAAACCAAACATTTCATTTGCCTTGAAAACTTCGATATAATTCGGATAAGATTCTTCCAAGCTCTTATACCACGAAACAAGTTCTTCATAGGTTGCTGGCTTTATTTTTTCATTTGTCGCATAGGAAATGTTTGTTATAATCAAGAGAAAGACGATTGCCACAATTATCTTTTTCATGAAGATAAATAGGCGATTAAATAAAATGGTTTCTTTCTATTTTTTCATATCCTTCCACGTCAGTATAGCATTTCTGGCTGCCATNGCCTCATTAACTCTTTTTACAGGCATANTATGAGGAGCTTCCTTCAATATTTCCACATCTTCCTGCAGTATTTTTTTCATTGCCTCAGCAAATTTATCCAGCGTTTCTTTGCTTTCATCCTCAGTCGGCTCAATCATAAATGCTTCNTCCACTATCAATGGAAAATAGATGGTCGGAGGATGAAAGCCGTAATCAAGCAATCTCTTTGCCACATCCAAAGCTNTTATGCCTTTCCTTTTCAAATTAGCTAGGGAAAGCACAAATTCATGCATTCTCCTGCTATAAAAGGGTACTTCATAGCCAATGCTACGTAACTTTTCCATCAAATAATTTGAGTTCAAAACAGCTCTTTCTGCCGCTTCCNCCAGCTTCTTTCCTTTAAGCATGATGTATGCATATGCCTTCAGCAGTACAGCAAAATTTCCGTAAAAGTGACTCACCTTGCCTATGGAATGCGGCCTGTCATAATCAAGGCAATATTTTCCTTCTTTTTCCACAACTCTTGGCACAGGTAAGAATTTCTCTAGGTGTTTTTTTACGCCTACGGGTCCTGCTCCTGGGCCGCCGCCTCCATGGGGGGTACCGAAGGTTTTGTGGAGGTTTAAATGAACTATGTCAAAGCCCATTTTGCCTGGCGTGGTTTTTCCCATTATTGCATTTAGATTTGCTCCATCATAGTAAAGGAGGGCGCCAACCTTTCTGACCTCTCTTGCGATTTCCAGTATATCTTTTTCAAATATGCCGAGCGTATTGGGATTGGTGAGCATGAATGCAGCTGTTTCGTTACTTAAGGCATGGCGCAATGCCTCCATATCAACTCTGCCATTTTTTGATGGAATTTCCACAACATCAAAGCCAGCCATTTTGGCAGATGCTGGGTTTGTTCCATGGGCTGAATCGGGCACAATAACTTCCTTTCTTGTATCTCCTTCGCCTATCTCCTCAAAATATGCTCTGGCTATAAGCATGCCTGTAAATTCGCCGTGAGCNCCAGCACATGGTTGCAATGAGAATGCATCCATTCCAGTTATCTCACATAACATTTTCTCCAGCCTGTACATTATTTCGAGACAACCCTGAATGGCATCTTCAGGCAGCAACGGATGAACATAAGTAACCTTCTCNGTTTTAACCACTCTTTCCAGAAGCTTCAAATTATACTTCATTGTACATGAGCCTAAAGGATAGAAGCCAGTATCAACACCATAATTCATCTGGCTTAAATGAATGAAATGCTTGATAACTTCTCGTTCAGTCAAATTCGGAATGTTTAGCTCTTTTCTTTCAATGCCTTCCAGAAATTCTTCCTCCTCTTTTTCCTCAATTTCGTTCAGCAATGGTTCATCATACTTTGCCATCATGGTTTCTCCTCCATCGCCTCCTTTATTTTTTCNACAGCAAAATCTATCATNTCTCTGCTGTGCATTTCTGTAACCCCAAATAAAATGCCATTTTCCACATATTCATCTATTGGCAACCCCCCATATACTCCTTTGCCCAGCAACTTTCTATTCAACTCCTTCCCATTTATACTGCCGGTAACAACAAATTCATTGAAAAATTTTGAATTAAATGGTAAACTGAACCCAATTTTTTGCAGCTTGTCAGCCATATATCGAGCATTATCCATATTTTTTTTCGCTATCCTGCGAAGTCCATTTCTGCCCAGCAATGCCACATATGCTAGAAAGGCAATGCAGCATAACGCCTGATTGGAACAAATGTTGCTCGTTGCCTTTCCCCTTCTAATATGCTGCTCTCTCGTTTGCAAAGTCATGCAGAATGCTCTTTTGCCTTCTTTGTCAACAGTAGCGCCGACTATCTTGCCAGGCATCTGCCTCACATATTCCTTTTTGCATGCAAATATTCCCAGCAACGGTCCTCCAAAATTCATTGGATTGCCAAAATATCCTTCGCCTATAACAATGTCTGCGTTGTAGTAAGATGGAGGATTGAATACCGCAAGGCTTAATGGNTCAANNCCTGCAATAAGCAAAGCATCAAGCCTTTCTCTCATTTCCGCAATTTCTTCATATCTGTCATCAATTATGCCAAAAAAATTCGGGTTTTCAATGTAGATGGCAGCAACATCCTTTTCATCATGCCTTAGATTCACTCTTCCGTCTTTGCCGTAATCAACTTCGATTATTTGCAAATTGGCTCCTTTAGCATAATTTTCAAGCACCTTTTTCTTATGCCAGAATATATTGCGAGGGATCAAAATTTTCCTTTTCTTCTTTATCCTGTAAGCCATCAAAGCTGCTTCCCCTAAGGCGGTGGCAGAATCGTACATTGAAACGTTAGCAGCATCCATTCCTGTTAGCTCCGCTATTATGGATTGATATTCAAACATTGCCTGCAGAATGCCCTGTGATGCTTCAGCCTGATATGGAGTATAGGAAGTATAAAATTCCTGCCTCGAAACAATTTCGTCCACAGCAGGAGGAATGTAATGTGGCTTTATTATGGGCAAAAAGAAGGGTATATCAAAAAAGGATTTATTTTTACCCAAAATTTTTTTTATTTCCATCTCGACTTCCATTTCTTTTTTTGGCTCATGCAAATTTAAACCATCTGTTTTTATTTCTGGAGGTAAATCTTCAAAAAGTTCATCCACGCTTTTTATTCCGAGATATTTAAGCATTTCCTCCATCTCTGCCTATATGAAAATTGTGTATTAAATTTTATGGTAAAAATTGA
>MTNE01000161.1 GCA_002011355.1 Thermoplasmatales archaeon JdFR-43
ACTTTAATCGTTCTCGTTTCGGCATTTGCTGGAAGGGAACTCATTTTGAAAGCTTACAAGGAAGCAGTTAAAAAGAGGTATCGGTTTTATTCGTTTGGAGANGCAATGCTTATTTTGTAAATTTTTTATCGAATTTCTCGGGCAATCCGAGAAAGAGGNTGCCCCTTTGCTTTAATTTCAAGCTCATTAAACCAGCCGAAAGGAATTCTCTTGACTTTGAAGCCGTTTTCAGAAAGTTTTTGAGCCAATTTTTTGATTATTTCAAGGGCCTTTTCNGCATTACCTAATTTTATAAAAAGGTGTGAGAAAGGAAGAATACAGATTTCATCAATTTTTAAATTATCACAGTGCTTTTTAATTTCCCTTACTGCTTTTTCTATAATTTCATTTTCCTTTTTTTCATCTTCCTCTTCTACGCCCACAAAGAGNAAAAGCCCNTTTTCCATAACCACTTCTTTTTCTTCAAATGGTTCAATTAGAGGAGATCGCCCTCTTTCTGTGAGAAAAGACTTAAATTTATTCACATGCCAGCCTAAAAATCTCATTTTTACAAGATAATATTTACTCACGCNCTTTTAGTGGATTATAATGCAATAGGTGGGCTTCTAAAAGGATGTCTCCAAAAAGGAATNTTTCAGAAAATAAGGGNTATAAACTAGCAGTTGAGGTAGCTAATCATATGATTTCTGCTTATAAATCCCTTCTCCTTTACCCTCCAGCGAACCCCATTCCTATGCAGGCAATTGATAGGCTGATAAATTCCCTTAACGATTTTTTGGGATATGAGGGAGAGTTGAGATTTAACTTTGAAAGAGAGGGTATTTATTTTGGAAAAGAGCTTATAGGAAGCAAGGAAGCGGTTGAGCTGTCGAGGGTGGCAAGAGTGCGAGGTGTAGGGGGGGTTTCTTTTTTCCCTGGAGTAAGGCTGGATGAGGTTCTTGTTCTTCTTCAAACGCTAGGGGAGGAACCAGATGAAATTTTTGCTCGCGGTGGAATTGCACAAATAGTTTGGGAAGCAGGTTCAGGGAATATTCTGGTTCATGAAAGCGAGAAAAAGCTTGTGGAAGTGGAAGAAGGGATAGCTGAGCAGGTTGAAGATGAAGAAGTGAACATCTTTCAAGATATCATAAGTAAAGATTATTCCGAACTCAAAATAGGTGAAAAGAAATTCCTTATTCGCTTTTTAGATCAACCTCTCCAATTAGCTAAGTTCATTTCCTCCCTTTCTTTTTTAGGTGAGGGAGCTACCAAAGAGGAAGTTGAAACTCAAATTAAAAAAGTTTTTGAGCTTTTAAAAAAAGCCGTAAGCGTAATCAAGGAAGAGCATGAGGAGAGGCAAGAGCATCTCCTGCGCGACATTGCAGAAGCTTTACTCCTTCTTCCAGAAAGAGCTTTGAAGGAAATATTCTCTTTTTCTGGAGATGATGAGATAAAAGATGTTTTAGCTCAAATTTTAGGTGAGATGGGGGCTTCTGAAATTGGTGAGGAAATTGGGCGTCTCTTGGAGCCAAGTCAATTTCAATATTTATTAGCGATTCTTGAGGAAAGTGGAGCTTCTCGAAGGTTTGTGGAGGAAGTAAGGAAGATATGGGAAGAAGAAACTGGCAAAAAGCTTGAATTTGGCGATTTCAGACTTTCAGTAGAGAAAAAGAAAGTTGACCATCAGGCAAGAATAAACCGCATAGTGGAGTTTATGGAGACGTTTACTGAAGAAGAAAGAGAGAGGTTACGGCAGACGAGCACAGTTCTTTCTGAAAAAGAAGTCAGTCGCCACTTTATCTTGACCTTAATAGATTTAATGTTTCTAGCACCTGACTTTAAGACTTTCGATGAAATGGTTACGAAGTTAGAAGACGTAACCCTAACCATGGTAAAACAAGGCAAATTTGAAGAGGGGAAATTAGTCCTTCAGGCTTTAAGGGAAAAGCATACCAGAGAAGGAAGTTTAAAAGAGTACGGAAGAGTTGAAAAGGCTTTGAAGAAATTAGCAAGCCCAGCTCTTGTAGCCGAAATCTTGGAAAAGATGACCAATTTTAGTGTAGAGAGCGAGACATACAATCTCATTCTTTCTTATTTCGCACTTTTAGATAGAGAAGCAGCAATTGAGTCTCTTATAGAGATACTGGGGAAAGAAAAAAAGATGTCTAACCGAAAGCTCATTTGTAATATCTTATCTCAGCTTGGTGTGCATCACATAGATCTTCTCACTTCCTATTTAGATGATCCTCGCTGGTTTCTTGTGCGCAATGTAGTTAATGTTCTGGGTTGGATGGAGAGAGAAGAGGTGATTCCTCCTCTGGCAAAAGCGTCTCATCATCATGACAAAAGAGTAAGAATTGCTGTCATTCGAGCGCTTTCAAGGCAGAAAAGCAGGGAAACCGCTAAGCTCATCGGGAACATGCTTAGGGATAAAGAGCCAGCTGTAGTAGAACTTGCTGCTAGAGCTTTGGGTTGGAAGGGAAACGAAATAGGAGCCGATTATCTAATTGAGTTTCTCAATGAAGGTTCACTCTTAGGCGAACTCTTTTCCGCAAAACTTGCTGCTATTGAAAGCTTGGGCATTATTGGATTAGAAAAGAGCCTCCCTTTTTTAAGAGCGATTTTGAGGAAAAAGTTCCTTTTTGCTCCCGGCAAGGGTAGGGAAATTAAAGAAAGAGTAAGAAAAGCAATTTCTTTAATTGAGAAGGAGTAAGTTTGGATAAGGAAAAGGATTTGGGTAAAGACCAGTTCATTCCGGTTTCTTACCGGAAAGCAGCGAGAAGGGTAAAGCGTTTTCTTAAAACATTAAACACTGCTTTCAGAAATGCTCAATTATATGAAGAAACACATCCTATGTTCGAGGAAGGAGCGAAAAGCTTTTTCGTTGCCATTTCTGAACTTTTGGAGGAGCAGGAAGAAGGAGAAATTGCTTTTCACTTTTACGAAGGTGAAATTATTGTGGATGAAGTTCCCTTTCCTGAAGAGAGCAATCTTTTTTCTTCACTTATTGCTGAGCTAGAAAGCAGGGAGATTGGAAGCATTGAAATTAGAGAAGGAGTTAAGCTCGGGGAAGTGAAGGATTTTCTGAGCATCATTTCCCTTCAAGCTGATGAGATTTTAAAAAGAGGAGGGGCATCTCTTCTCTTGCAGGAAAAGGGAGTTATGAATATTAAAGTTGCTCCCGTTAAACCTTTGTCTTCTCTTAGGGAAAGCGGGGAGGAGAAGGGAGAAGTTTATGAGATAGCGCGTGAAGCGTACTACTTTGCTTTAGAAACTGTTGAAGAAGTAATGAGTGAGGTTGAGAGAAAAAGACCATTTGCTGTTTTTAAAGCGAGAAAAGCTGTTCAAATGCTTGTAGACTGCGTTTTGCAGGATAGAGGCGCCTTGTTAGGTTTAGCTGCTTTAAAGAGTTATGATAAATATACTTATCATCACTCAGTGAATACTTTGGTACTCTCATTAGCGCTGGGTTCAGTAATTTTAACTGAGAGGGTAAGTCTGGGTTATCTTGGGCTTTCAGCTCTCCTTCATGATGTAGGGAAAGTTTTAGTTCCTCGCGAAATCACTCGAAAGCCAGGCCCACTAACCTCGGAGGAATGGGAGTATATGGAAAGACATCCAGCTTATGGAGCAAAAATTCTTTTAAATATTCCCAGCTTGCACAAGATAACTGCTGTAGTAGCCTTTGAACATCATCTTGGATTTGATGGAAACGGCTATCCTAAAATAAGGGTTCCGAGAAAACCTCATCTTTTTAGTCGAATTGTGGAGATTTGCGATGCTTATGATGCTGCTACTTCAGAGAGACCTTACAGAAAAGCAGCGACTCCTGACGGAGTAATGAACTCTCTTATTGAAGCAAGCGGTAGAGAATTTGACCCCCTATTAATGCGATTTTTTATAAATCTTTTAGGTGTTTATCCTGTAGGTTCGCTGGTAAAACTCACAACAGGCGAGATAGCAGTAGTTGTAAAGGAGAATCCTTTGAATTTAACTCGACCGCAGATAAAGGTATTTCTTGATAAAAAGGGAAATATACTGAAAGAACCTATTTTTTATGACCTTTCTAAAAACGAAGAGATTTCTATTTCTACTTCTCTTCCCTACGAAGCAGTAAAAAAGATTTCATATCAGAGATTTTTGAGAGATTAATAAATAAAATCCTAATTTCAAAATCCAAAATTTCAAACAAGAGATCCTCCAGCCGATTTGTGTCTAGACCAT
This sequence comes from Thermoplasmatales archaeon JdFR-43, assembly GCA_002011355.1. Taxonomy (GTDB): domain Archaea; phylum Thermoplasmatota; class E2; order UBA202; family JdFR-43; genus JdFR-43. The sequence goes on from MTNE01000161.1 coordinate 4,204, forward strand.
GATAAAGTTTTCGCTTTTTTGTATGCAAAAGAAACTTCGTGCGTTTCTTTTTCGTTTTAACTTTTGGAGGTGAGGGAAAATGAAGAAGGCAGTGGTTCTTATAGTAGCTTTGCTTTTGCTTTTTCCAATGGTTACTTATGCGCAAGAAGCTACCGTTACAGTTGATACTACCGCTGCGCCTGATACAACTGGAGCAGTGGAAACGACCTCTACTCCAGAAAGCGAAGTGAAGGTAATTCCTATCTTTAATTATCAGATAGTTATTGTGGTTGGAGAGGATGGAGTTCTGGTTTCTCTAATTAAAGTGGAGAACGGGGAAGAGGAAGAGATTGTTTCTTATGAATTTGAAGGAGCGATGGGTAAAGCTGTTTCTTTAGTAGCGAGAACTGTTCCAGCCGGACCTGAGCATGGCAAGGTAGTCAGTGAGTATGTAAAGAAGATAAACCAGCAGAGAAAGATGCAGAGAGAAAGGGAGAGGATAGAGAGGAAGGAGAAAAAGGAAGAGGAGAAGGAAGCGCGGAAGGAGAACAAGAAGATGAAAGAAGAGTTGCAGGAAATGGGTGAAAAGGGCAAAGATAAAAAGAACCGGGGCAAGGGCAAGGAGAACAATCAGGGGAAGAAAGGAAAAGCGAACAATAGCGAGGACCTTTCGCTTTTTGAAGATTAATTATTTTTGGATAATTTCTTAAGTTTTAGTTGTTTAATATAAAAGTAGGAAGAGGGATCCCGCTCTCTTTTAATTTTTGATAAATCTCCCTCAAGTCTTAAGTCTTAAATCTTATTTAATATGAGGTTTAAAACTAATGAGGTAGAAGTTTTACCTTGAATGATTGATGTCCTCACCTCGTCTTTTTTCCGATTTAATAAATGGTGAGGACAGTGGACCAAATCAGAGTAGAAAGAGAATTAAGAGCAGAAATACTCTCCCACAAGATTTCGAAATTAAGAGTATTTGCTCTTCTTTTAATACTGGGTCTTTTGATACTCATGTTGCCGCAGTTTAAAGAGGGACTTGATTTGGTCGCGAAGAGCGGGGAGGGGGAGCTTCGGGAAGAATATAAAGTCGATAACTCTCAAGCTTCAGAAACTTATAAGAGAATTCAAAAAATCGAAAGGATACGGAGATTACTTTTTCTTCCGTTGGCGGAAAGCTCTCTCACTGGGTTGAAGAGAGGAGTTTATTTGTTGGAGAAAGTACGAGTTCCTCTGATTTTAGAGTTGGAAAAGGTAGGAGCATCTGCTAATTTTTTGAAGAGGGTTGATGAGGAATTTAAGAAAAGTAAGGAAATCTTGAATGCAGCTCAAGCTATTTTAAGTTATAAAATCAAGATTGAAAAATTAAAGAGCGATATCGATAAAATTAGGATTTACATAGATGAGGGGAAGTATTCTCTGGCGAAAATGGAACTTCAAAAAGCTTATAGAGATGCCGAGGAACTTAAGAAAATTTCCCAATCGCTTAACTTTTATTTTGGAGAGAAAGCAAAAGTTGCGGAGAAAATTGCTTCACTTTATAAAAGTTATCTGCTCGAAGAGAGTTTATATATTAAGTATTCAGCATTAAATAACAGAGAGGGAAAAAAGGAGAGTGGAAGGAAAGCCCTTATCTTAAGTGTAAAGATCTCCAGACTTGAAGGAGATAGTTGGTATAGAGATTGCTGGCTAGATCTTTTTAGGAATTTGTTTAATCGGGAAAAGTGGATTAAAGATTGAAAAATCCGGTGAATAGTGTTAAAAATTTTGTGGTGTATTTTTTATGTCCCCGATTTCTAAGACAGAACGCCTTTTTAACT
>MTNE01000003.1 GCA_002011355.1 Thermoplasmatales archaeon JdFR-43
GGTCATCGATGAGCTTTTGAAGCGTTTGGATTAAAGCCTCGAGATAAAGATTAGCGCTTCTCCATCAAATCACAATATATTTCATAAATCCGCTTCAACATCTTTTCCCTCGAAAATTCCTGTGCGCGCTTTCGAGCATTTTCGGAAAACTTNTTTGCTAATTCTTTATCGTTTAAGATTTTATTAATAGCCTCTGCCAAAGCCTTAGGATCCCTTGGGGGAACAGTTAGCCCTGTCTCTCCATGTCTGCTGACGAAAGGAACGCCTGTAGGAAGGGCAGTATTCACCACGGGTTTCCCATAAGCCATTGCCTCCAATTGGACAAGTCCAAAGGCCTCACTGGGCTCTACAGAGGGTAGAACAAAGAGATCACAGATCTGGTAACAATATTTCAATTGCTCATCAGACACCTTTCCAAGGAATATGACCTTTCGGTCAACCCCTAAGGATTTAACTTTCTGTTCTAATTTCCCTCGCAACTCTCCTTCCCCAGCGATAAGAAGTTTGGCGTCAACTTCCTGCATAGCTTCGATGAGATAATCCAGTCCCTTGTAATAGCTCAACCGCCCGACGAAGAGGATCTTTTTCTCATCAGGTGAAATTCCCAGCTCAAATTCTTTCTCTATGAGTTGGCCAAACTCCTTGAGATCTATCCACAAGGGGATCACGACACACTTATCCTTGTAAGGGTCTAAATGTTTGGAAGATTCTAATAAATTAGGAGAGGTCACCAAGATCCTGTCAGCCCTCTTTAGAAAGCGATGGAGGAAAGGCTTGTAGAGCCACATCAACTTTTTCTGCCTCACTATATCGCTGTGGTAAGTTACTACCACTTTAGGACGTTTTGAACCGAACAACAAAAAAGACACCACCGCAAGCGGGAAAGGGAGATGGAAATGTAATATGTCTACCCTCCTACTCTTTTGAGCCAACAAAAAAGGAAAGGTGAAGGACACCGGCATGCCCCAATAAATTCCCAGACTGCTCGCTTTAGTTACAGGAACTCCATTGACAACTTCCTTGCCACCTTGTCCCCTTGGCTGGCAGACGAGAACCTCCATTTCGACCTTTTCCTTTAATCCTTCAGCAATGTCTTGGACAACTTTCTCTATACCCCCAACAAAAGGAGCGTATAGTTTGCTAACTTGCAGTACTTTAATCTGGGACATTGCTATTCCTCCATCACCGCTTTCAACACTTCCCATGTTAACGCGGCAGTCCGATCCCATGTGAATTGCTTGGCCCGTTCCATTCCTTTTGATTTTAGTTCTTCACGAAGAGCGTCGTTTCTGATGAGTTCATAAATACCGTCGGTAATATCCCTGATATCATAAGGATTAACTAAAATTGCGGCATTTCCAACTACTTCCGGAAGCGAAGTTATATTTGAAGTCACCACTGGTGTGCCACAGGCCATAGCCTCTAAAGGTGGCAAGCCAAATCCTTCATAGAGTGATACATACACAAATGCTAACGCTCCAGAATACAATGCTGGTAGATATTCGTCAGGCACATATCCGGTGAGGTAGACCCGTGGAGGTAACTTATTGAAAGATACATTTTGGAAAACCGAGTATTTCCCTTTGGCTCCTGTTATCACCAACCATACGTCATCGGGTAACTTATGGTGAATATTGCTCCACGCTTTGAGCAATCGGTGCAAATTCTTTCGTGGCTCAAGAGAACCTAAGCTGAGCACATAGTTTGGGCTTGGAATGCCAAGAACATTCCGAGTTCTAGCCACCTCTTCAGGAGCTTTCGGCTGGAAACGCACATCGACTCCGTTAGGAATCACCGAGATTTTTTCAAGAGAAACTTCTACCGTTTCCACTAACCTATCTCTGGTAAACCTTGATACTGTAATAACCCGCCGCACCTGGCGGACAAGTCGAGGTACTAAAAAGCGGTACCACTTAACAAAGGCACGATTGAACCATTCTGGATGTTCCAAGTAAGCAATATCATGTATGGTTAAAACCTGATTTTTCACTTGTAATGGACCTGATCCACAAGGAGACCAGAGCAAGCGAGCTTTTCTTGCCCACCTTGGCAAAGCCACTTGCTCCCATAAATGTCCCAAGACCCCGCTTTGCACAAAGCGTCCAAGCGGATCAATAATTGTAATGGTTGAGAGAGGTTCATATTCCGATCTACCTGGCCGCGGAGCAACAACCTGTATCAAGCCGGGCAACCTCCGAGTAACTTCAAGGGCATAACGCTGAACACCGGTGAGCTGCTGGATAACAAAACGACCGTTTATTACAATTTTATATTTTGCCATTGCCCCAACCTCAGCTGGCGTTTTGAAATTCGTTTAGCAAACAACAAGGCACTCATGAAAAATACATATGCTGGAAAAAGACGCGTATTTGTAAAATAATAAATGCGCATAAATTCTAGTAACCCAACAAGCCATACCGAATATAAAGCCGCAATAAACTTATTTTGAGAAGCTAATCGATAAAGCACGCCTGAGAGAAAGCCAAAAAACGATGCGACGATTGGTGTCCCAATCAGACCAAAATCGTTGATCCAACTGCCGATAGTAGTTATCGTATTAAACTCTGGATTCATTCCATGTCGATATAAAATTTGTGGGAGATAAATCGGCTCAATCCCTGTAAATTCTGTGTACAGCCCTCTAAAGCCTGGAAAGCGCCATACTGCTGAAAATGTGTAATACAAAGGAGCAGCAAAATCAAAATTTTGCGCTAAGAAAAGACAGTTGTTAATACTTGTCATATAATATCCCAAGAATCTAACTACTCCCATTTTACACAAATTTCCGGCAGAACTCCCTCCTCTGTATACAAAAGACCGTCGTGATTCATTAAGAATGAAGAAGCTGACGACTAACATAAAGAAAATCATGATGTAAGCGAGCGCTTTTTTCCATTTGATCTGTCTAGCACTCACTTTAAGAAAAATTACAGGAATCAACAATTCTAAAAGGGCTAACCTTTCTGAAAACAGAAAACTGCGCGTAGCAGCAAGAAGTAAAATTATTCCAATAAGTAAGTAATCAAATCGTTTCGGTCGATTGCAGCAAATCATAAGAGGGATAGCAGCAACCGCTGTTTGGGTTAAAGTGGTAATTCCTGGAATAGTTTTAAGAATTACTTCTTTTACATAAAATGGGTTTCTAAGATAAAGGGAAAAAATTTCTTCTAAGCTCTTTATCTGTTGTATTCCTTTTATGAACCACACTAGATAAGCAAGTAAAGCAACAATCATTCCACCGCGGATATACCACCTGGGAACAAGAACTCCGGCAGATCCTTGCCATGACTTCGCGTTTGGCAGTAAGTGGGAGCCTATATACCCTCCCACGCCGAAAAGAATTAAAATACTTCCAAAATAAACCATTAGCCAGGGCTCAGAAGACACCTTCGGTTCACGGTACCAAGCCATAAAAAACCTGGGCGGTGTAACTAAATACAACAAAAAGAAGGGAAAGTACACTAAGCCAGTGAGGGTATGCGGAGACGCCAGTATATAAAACGGATTCCTGCGTGCTGGGAGGCCTCTCATTTATACCTCACCCACCCTAAAACCCGCCCTTCAAAAGTTGCCCAATAATACCGTGCCTTGCCAAAGTTTCCTTTCGCTAATGACAGCAAGGCTCCACCCAACGACCGAATCCAGAAGTAAGCAACAAACCAAAAAGGATAGCGATGTTTGCGCAACACTCGTCCCATCCCCTGTGCGTACACTCGGGCGCGTTTCAAAGCCTTAATATCATAGCTCTGAACAGGTTGTGGGTGATAAATCAAAAATCGAGGGTTATAGTAAAAACTGAAGCCAGCCTGAAGAGCACGAAGGATCAAGTCATCACCTTCATGGGCCCCCCAAGGTGTACTTGCCCCAGGGCCTAGTTCTTCATCAAACCCTCCAATAGCTTCAACGACAGCTCTGCGCACAAATATTGAGAACTCAACACTTCTGGTCCACTCATTAAACCGATTGATTACCCCCTCACGTTTACCCCAACGTCCTACTGAAGGCGATCCTTCAGCATCCACCGAGCGCCCTGTAATACCATCCCATTTTGGATGTTTTTTAAAGAACTCCGCTACTTCCTCTAACAAATTTGCAGGATACCAGCAGTCATCGTCAGGGAAGGATACAATATCCCCTTTGGCATGCTGAAAACCTATATTGCGTGCACGGGATACTCCCGTTTTTAGGGTGCGTAAATGCAAAATCGGAAACCGCTCCTTGTAAGGCTCAAGGATAGGGACCAATCTATCATCTGGATTTTGATCTACCACTATCAGCTCAAATTTGCGGTATGTTTGGCGATCCAGATGCTCAAGGAAGCGCTTTACCTCTTCGGTCCTTCCAACCGTTGCTAGAATCAGCGAAAAGCGCATCTTGCTCTACCTCCTCCAAAAATAACCATAGCGAAGCAGAAGTGGCCAAGTGAGGGCAGTTACAGCAATACGCTTATAAGCCAACATTTTTCGCTTCCATTCCTCGTCCAAGCGAATCTCGACTTTCCCATGTTTAAACCGCATAGGATTTCCTGAGGCTGTATGGTTAGGACCTAAATTAACCGTTCGTTCGTCAACAAAAAAGTCAAGGTTCAACGATTCTATTTTTAGATCTTTGAGAAGTTTTAATATAGTCTCACGAGGTTGCACGGCCAAATCTTCATAGCGAATAATATGGTAATGTGAAATGATACTACCTAAAAGCCGAACGAAACTATTGGACAGATCCCAATCTATAGCACTCTTAAGCACGCTAGAGGTCCCCATATAGGCTTCCTTCCAGTGAATCGCGGGATTTCGTTTTTTTCTCTGACGAGAATAGGCCACGGCGCGACTATCACGAATAATATGGACTATGCGTAAATCAATGCTTTTGATTTCCCGTAATACAAAGCCATGTGGTGGTGCTTTAGACGAATCTACAAGCACGTCACAATTGGCAACTTTTCGGACAGCCGTGTAAAGCCGCTCAAGGATTTCTGCATATCCACTAAGTCTCGACTGAAATTCTGACGAGCGGAGTGGCGGAAAAAGTAATTGCGGAATGTATCTTATACGAGCCACTGAACGTTGTAGTTCTAAAATCTTGTTTGGATTTATTTCCTCAAACCCACCAAATGCTTCTTCAACCACTGCTCTCCAAAACTTACATGATTTAAAGGGCTTCCCACACCCACAAAGCATATTCTTCGCAAAGCCTTCTTCCCATATAAGGGCTAGCTCTCCTAGTGAGAAAAAACCCTCTATTTCACCTAAAATGCGATCTAATAAAGTGCTTCCGCTGCGAGAGGCACCCCCGATAAAGATTACCTTTAGCTTATTCTCGTCCATAGTGACCCCTCATCATTTAATCCGTCCCAAGGCAGTGGAGTAAAGCCCAAGCCTTCTGTACACCCATACCGCCAGCAGGATATTCCAAGTCACCATACTAACAGCATTTGCCACCGCAGCTCCTTCGAGACTCCAGACCGGTATAAGCATGCCATTAAGCACCACATTGACCAGCGCGGCAATCCCAACGCCCCTGGCGGTGTCTTGCTCATGGCCGGTCATGTTGAGCAGAAGGGCAACCGAACCCATTCCGACATTCACAAGTTGTCCAGCGCTTAGGATCGCAAGGGCAGTGCTTCCACCGGTAAAATCTTTGCCGAAAACCAAAAGCACCCAACGGCCGAAAAGGATCATCCCAAGGGCAATAGGCAGGGAGCCAAGAAGCGCCACGCGGGCGCTCTTTGTGATGAGGCGCTGCAAGCGTTCTTTCTCTTCCCGAGCATAGAGCTCGGCGACCGCGGGTGCCAACGGCATGTTGACAGCCATGAGAACAAAACTGACAAGTGCCGCTCCCCTCATTGAAACATCGAAAACCCCTGCCGCCTCAGACCCCAACATGCTTCCTACCATAACGGTTGATATCCGCTGGTTAATTATCCCCGCTGCCCCAACAAAAAGTAAAGGGAGGGCACTCTTAAGCCACTCCCTCT
>MTNE01000002.1 GCA_002011355.1 Thermoplasmatales archaeon JdFR-43
CACCAACAATGTCAACCTTTTCATCGCCAAAAGAAAATGGCATATCGTCTATTCCCAGTATTCTAATTTCCTTTTTCATTTTAATGGCAAATGCCCGGTAATTTTATCCACTTTATCCTCTTCGCCTGGACCTATTGCCAAAGCTGTAAGAGTGCCAGGCTCCAATTCTGTCAAACCAGCATCTTTTATAATGGCTGTTGTTAGTCCAAGTGATTTAGCTTTACTTTCCAGTTTTATTATTTCATTCTCCTCTGCCTTCAGAACAATCTTTTTCTGCCCCTCTTCAAGCCATTTTTTTACTATGCTTGGCTTTTTTGCATATGCTTTAAAGGCACATTCTACTGCAGCATGAGCAGCTTGAGCTGCTGTTTTGCCGCATGACATTTCTATGCTGTCGTTAATCACTATGGCCATTTTGAGCATTTTTCCATCTCCTTGCAAGTTCCTCAGCCTTATCCCACTGAACTATTCCTTTCAAATGAATTTCATTATCTTTAAGTTCAACATGTTTGAATGGAATGGCATAAAATTTATCGCCTTTCTTTATTATAAGCAAGTCCTCAAAAACTGATATACTCTCACCAATTCTTTTGCCCTCTGAATCGACAATGAACCTCGCCAGATACGAGAATTTATTCTTGAAAGGCATTATTATTAAATACATTCATTACTTAAATGTGATGCGATTTGATGCAGCCATAATAGGTGGAGGAGCAGCAGGAAATATGGCAGCATGGCTTCTGGCAAAAAAAGGATATAGAGTTGTGGTTCTAGAGAAAAAGGGCAGCATTGGCAAAGAAGTGTGTGGTGGTCTAGTAAGCCATAGAGTATTGGAAATGTCAAAAACTGAAGCTGTTTTAAATGAAATTAAAGGAGCTTATGTTTATTTTCCAGATGGAAGGGAAATATGTATTGGCGGAGACAAAACACATGCTTATGTCATAGACAGACAGAAATTTGATTTTGAACTGGCTGAAAGGGCAATGGCAGAAGGAGCAATATATAAGCTAAAATTTGCAGTAAAGAAAATTTCTGATGATAGAATAGAAGGGAAGGAAGACATAAAATTTGATTATTTAATTGGAGCTGATGGTACTTTGTCAACAGTAGCAAAACAATTTGATATGGGAAGCATAGAATATATAAATGCTGTCCAGGGTGAGGCAAAAATTCATGCAGATGAAGATTTTGTTAGAGTATATATAAACAAAAGCATAGCTCCTGGATTTTTTTCATGGATTATTCCAGATGGAGAAAAAGCTAGAATTGGCTTGGGAAGTAGTGAAAAGAAGCTAAAACAAAAAATCGATAACTTTGCAAAAATGTTAAATGCAGAGATAAAAAATGTTAAAGGCGGCATTATTCCAGCTAGCATAAGGAAATTTTTTAAGCATAATGTAGCATTGATTGGAGATGCTGCCGGACAGGTAAAGGCTACCTCTGGAGGTGGAATATATGCATCGCTGCTTGCAGCAAATATCATGGCAGAAAACTTTCCAGATTTTAAAAAATATGAAGATGAATTTATGAGAAAGTTTGGAAGAGAGATCAAAAAAACTATTTTAGCAAGGAAAATTTTTCTGAAGTTCGACAATGAAGATTTCAATTATATTGCAGATTATATTGAAAAGGAAGTAGAAATCATAAACAGATATGGAGATATAGATTATCAGGCTAAGGTAGCAAAGGAAATTGTAAAAAGGCATCCCGCAATTGCATTTTATTTGCTGAAAAAGGTTATTTGGCGATAAGCAAAAAGTTTTTGCATATGTCGTCAATTTTAAATGTGCCTCTTGCAATAGTTGTTGACAAAAGAGATGCTGAAAAGGTGAAAAATGAATTGCTTGAAATGGGGTTGCTAGATGATAGCAGGAAAATAAAAAGATATGGGAATAAAGTAGAAATTCCTGTTTTTGCTGCGCCAAATATAAACGTAAATTTTGAAATAGTGGAGCAGGAGGAATATTTAGAGAGAAAAGTCTTTCTGCCTCTGGAAGAAATAAAAGAAATGCTTAAGAATAGAATATCTAAGGAAGATTTTGAAAAACTGCCCAGAAAATGGGAGAAGTTTGGAGATGTTTTGGTAATAAAATTGCATGGAATAAAAGAAAAGAGAAAAGTAGCTGGAGCATATGCTAAAGTTCTGAAATGCAAGGCAGTATTAGAAGACATTGGAGGAATAAGAGGAATTGAAAGAAAGCCCTGTTTCAAACTCATTTATGGAAAGGATACTGAAACAATTCATGTTGAAAATGGCATAAAATACAAGTTTGATGTATCAAAAATAATGTTCTCCTCTGGCAATATAGATGAAAGAATAAGAATGGCAGGAGTTGCAAATAAAAATGAAGTGGTTGTTGACATGTTTGCTGGCATTGGCTACTTTACCTTACCAGTAGCTGTATATGGAAGGGCAAAAGTATATGCGTGTGAAATAAATCCTGTTGCCTATCAATATCTAAAGGAGAATATACTGCTCAATGATGTATGCCATCTAGTAAAACCTTTGCTTGGAGATTGTAGGGAAGTGGCTCCTCGCAACATCGCAAATCGTGTTATAATGGGGTATCTTGATTCAATAGAATTTTTGCCATATGCAATTGAAGTGCTAAAAGGCGGGGGAATAATTCATCTGCATCAGAAATGCAAGGAAGAAGAATTTCCTTATCATCTTTTTAATGAAGTTAAAAAAATTGTAAAAGAATATGGCAAGGAAGCAGAGATGCTTTTTCATAAGAGAATAAAATCATATGCTCCCCGCATAATCCATGGTGTAATAGACATTAAGATTTCATAATAGAATATACAACTTCCTTTAATTTTGGAACAGTATCATAATTTTTTAGCTCATCTATGTCCACCCATTTATATGCAGTGTGTTCCCAGTCTATTTTTATTTCATCCCTTTTTGCTTTGAATAAAAAGGGATACACTTTCCATTCAACTCCTTCTTCCTCATCATGAAATTCTATTGGTTCTCCCTCTTTTATCAGGACGACTTCATTTCTTCCTAAACCAGTTTCTTCTTCAATTTCTTTAAGTGCTCTTTCCATTGGCTCTTCATTTTCTTCTAAATAGCCAGACACTCCTGCCCATTTGCCTTTATAAGTCCTAACTTTATTTCCTCTTTTTAAAAGAAGGATTTTTTTGTCCTTGCTCAATATGGCAGTTACAACTTCTATCATTTTATTCTAACAATAAGATTTTCTCCTTCTGCTATTGCTTCCATTATTTTCTTTGCGCCGGACTACTTCTCTTTATTTTAATTTCTCCCTGGCTGGAGACTGTGCCTGAAAAAATTATTTCGCCATTTACAAAAACTTTTGCATCCTTTTTTGCATATGTCTTGCCTATTTTAAGAACTATTTCTTTTTTCCTTTTGACAATATTTGGTATAATTTCTGCTTCTCTTACCAAAGGCTGAACATTTATTTTTATTCCAGCTTCTCTTTCAACTGCTGATATCGTCTTGCCTCCTTTGCCGATTAAATGAGGGATGCTGCTTTCGTCTACATAAACATTTGCAACTCCTCCGCTTATCTCCACTCTAACATCTGAATCAACATATTTTTCTATAATATATTTCAGCTGTCTCTCTGCCAGGCTTTTCAATGGATTTCTTTCTTCGCCTCTTATTGGCATGACAACGACTTGCTCGCCATATGTATATATTTCATACAATGGCCTTTTGGTATAAAAGTCTCTCACAATTATTACTGGCCTGGCTAAATCGGCTTCTTCCATTCCATGAGGTATTTTAACTGTAAATTCTAGCTCCAAAATTTCTTTTATTTCTCCCCCAACTATATGTATGACTGTATCAACAACTTGCGGAATCATTCCCAACTCAACTCTTCCTATTAATCGCTGTATGGCATCGATGGCTCGATTGGCATGTGTTACACCTATTAAACCAACGCCAGCCAAACGCATATCAGCAAATATTCTGAAATCATAGCCTCTCCTCACTTCATCATATACAACAAAGTCTGGGCGAACAAGCAAGAGTATATCGGCAGTTAACTCCATTCTTTTTTCCAGAGGAGCATACTGTGTGATTTCATCTCTAACCTGCAAATCACGTGGATTCTCCATTGTTTTAACCACAGCTCCCAAGCCATACAAATATTCTGCGACAGCCTGAGCAAAAGTTGATTTTCCAGAACCAGGAGGACCAGATACTAATATGCCACGATGATAATTTGATAATCTTTCCCTAACTTCTTCATCCAGATTATAATCATCGAGGCTGAGTTTAACTATTGGGCGAGTCGCTGTTATTTCAAATTTATCAGAAAAAGGTGGTCTTGCTATGACAATCCTCATATTGCCCAGCTGCACCACTGTCACGCCTTTTCTTTCAATTTCAATGAAACTATCTGCATCTCTTTTAGCATGCTCTATAATTTGATGTGTAAGCTTGTTAAGCTCTTTTTCTGTAACTGGCTTATCTCCAATTTCAACAATTTTAAAATTTCCAGGCTTGCCTTTCTTTGCAAATGGCTTGCATCCCTCTCGCAAATGAATGCTCATTGTTTCTTTGTCAAAATAATTGACTATATCCAGCTTCTTTTCCTCATGTAGAGGAGGAATATAAAATACATTCAAGCCTTTTGCCTTTGCAGCCTGTGCCTGTATTCTGTCGGAAGTGAAGAGAGTTGCTCCTACCTCTTCGGCGATTTCTCTTATTATTGCATCTACTCTTCCATACTCTATTTCCTCTTTAGTTGGATATTTTCCATGAAAATGAATGTAAATTTTTCCTTCTTTACTGAGATTTTGCAATTCAACTATTTCATTGAGTCCATTGATGCCTGTTTCCTTACCCATATTTGCCTGATGTTCTAGCTCTGCTAAAACAGCCATTGGTATGATGACATCTGCCTTTTTCAATTTACCTGCTTTAATAAGCTCGGTTATTCTGCCATCTATAATTACTGATGTATCAGGAACTATTTTCATTGTCTGTAAATCTCATTGCTTTATAAATTATTTTCATCAAAATAGCTATGGCGAAAGCAAGGAGCATTATGTATGGTGGTAAAGGTATTTTCTTGCTTCCATAATTTGTTTTAATAAGCAACATCTCAAAGTTCTTTGTATCTCCTTCATAACGCTCCATTTTAACCCAGTTTCCTGCAGATGGAGAATAATAAAATATTTGTTTCTCGTTTTTTCCCATTTTTCCATCATATTCATATGTTCTTTTTTGTATAACTTTATAGCATTCATAGGATCCAGCTGGAACTGTAACATTTTCTTTAGATAAACAAATTGAATTAACAGTAACATTTACTGTCGTTTCTAAAAAGTTCTCGAAATATTGTTTTATTTGGTAATTACTTTTCCATTGATCTCTCACATCAACCCCATATTTAATGAGAGGAGTTGGAGGATAGTATACAATTGTACTTTTTACATTTTTCATAATGTTCACTTCTTTTACTATAGCAAAATCATTAATGCTCATATAAATAATTTTATTTCCTACCATGGGTGCATCTGAAATATAAGAGATATTCCATACATTATAGTTTTTCCCTTCAATCTCTATTATTTCCTTATCTATTATCTTTATTGTCAGGTTGTGGGAAATAGAGGAGATAGAATATTTAATCTGATATTTCCAATATAGACCAATTTTCCATGTTGGTTTATCTAGAGTAGCCCCGACCAAAGGGAGGAATAATAACAAAATAATGATTAATAATGCCTTTTTCATAGAAGAATAAAAACGATTTTACTAATAAATCTTTCGTGGTAAAGTTTCATTTTGTGAAAATCCAAATTTAATATCATGGTTGAAGATTCTTAAAAAATATCAATTTAAAAATTAATAAAAAAGGGGGAAGGGTTGGCTTTATAGCCAGTGTGTAAAGTCTAGTGTTGCGTCAGTTGCCTTGTTACCTGCTACATCGTATGCAGATACTGTCAGTGTATACTTGTGTGGTAACAGATCAAACTTATGCCACC
>MTNE01000120.1 GCA_002011355.1 Thermoplasmatales archaeon JdFR-43
TCATTCTTCTCTATTAAAACACATGGGTATCCTTTCCTTCTACATTCTGTACATACAGGATAGTCTTTTTCCTCTGGATAGCTTCCAATAGCAAAGGTGGCAAGATAATAAATGATTTCCTCCTCCTCAGGGGGACATCCAGGCAAGTTATAATCAACTTTCACATATTTCTTTAATGGCTCTCCTATTCTTCCTTCAAATTCTATTTTGTTGTCTCCATAAACTTCTTTGAATATTTCTTCATATTCCTTTCCGAAAAGCATTCCCTGTACTCCACCATAAATTGCACATGAACCAACTGCAACAAGCACATCTGCATTTTCCCTTATTTTCTTCAGTTCTTCTTCATCCTTTGCGGTGCTTACACTACCTTCTACAAAGGCAATATCAACATGACTTATCTCNCCCTTACTGGAAGTCATATACCAGTATGCAATTTCGAAATTCTCTGCAATTTCCAGTACTTCCTTTACACTTGCCATTCTAAGCTGGCAACCATAACAGGAAGTCAGTCCATGTATGCCTATTCTCAATTTCATTTTATCCCTCATATTAAGCCAGGAGTGGAAATTATATCATAATATCCAAAGACAGGACCATCTATACATATATATTTGAGGAATGTTGAAGAGCCAGCTATGCAATGCCCGCATTTACCCACGCCACATTTCATTCTTCTTTCCAAAGTAACATAAATTTTCTTTGGATCATAGCCATGTTCAATCAGCTTATTAAAAACATCATTATATATCTGAGGAGGGCCACACACACAAACATATGATTTATCTGGCCGAGTGTTAGCATATTTTATGTGTTCCTGCGCTCTTCCTATTCTCCCCGGCCAGTCAGGGTCGCGGGTAACTGTCTGAATTATTCTAATATTTTCTGCTTCTGCCACATCTCTCATTGCTTCTAGTTCTTTCTGGAAGAGCAATCTTTTTCCATAGCGTGCGCTGTTTATAACTGTAATGTTTCCAAATTTCCATCTATTATCCAAAGCATACATGAAGACGGAGCGAAGAGGAGCCATGCCAATACCTGCTGCAATAAGCAATAAATCATTTTCTTCGAAATCCTTNACAGGAAATCCATTGCCATATGGTCCTCTTACTCCNACACTATCTCCTGGTTTTAAATCAAAAATTTTGCTTGTAACCCTTCCAGCCTTTTTGATGCANAATTCNAANAATCCACGTTTCATAGGAGAGGAGCAAATAGAGATTGGCACTTCTCCAACACCCGGTATGCTCAGCTGAACAAACTGGCCTGGAACGAAGGTCCATGACTCTGCTATGCTTGGATTCTCAAATCTGAATAAAAATAGTTTAACATCATCTGTTAAGTCATATATCCTAAGAACCCTGCATTTGTATAAGGCATAGACATTATGCATTTTTCACCTCTTCAGCAGTACTTCTAACTTTAAGCAAATTGCCCAGAAAATCAATGTTTGCAGGGCAGAAATATGTGCAGTTTCCACAACCAACACAGTATGAAGTGCCAAGCGGATAAAAATAAGAGTTTTTGCATATATATCTATTGAGAAATCTATCCTTTTTTGTTGGTCTGAAATTATGACCTCCCGCCACCAGCCCATGACTTCTAAACTGGCAGGAATCCCAGAATCTTATTCTTTTTCCTGTTTTACCATCTATATTTGGAATGTCCTGCACATCATAGCATCTGCATGTTGGACANGTATTGGTGCAGTTCCCGCAGCCAAAACATTTCTCTGCTTCTTCATCCCATAATTTATCCTGCATGGTTAATTCCAGTAAATAGCGAATGTTATCAAAACTTCCATAGCATCTGAACATCCTCTGTCTTTTTTCTTCAAATTCTCGGAATGCGTCTATGTCCTGCTGACTCACTTCTGTAAATAAATCCAGATTTTCATCTATTATTTTATGTCCATTGGGACTACCAACTCTTATGAGGTAGCCATCCGGCAATTCATGAAAAAATAAGTCAAAGCCAATGTCAACAAAGTCGGTTCTCCTCAAATTGCAGAAGCAATATTCATCAGGCAGGCAGCTTAACCCTATTATTATTCCAGCTTTTCTTCTCCTTGTATAATATATGTCGGCATATTCATCCATATAAATCCCATCTAAAATACGTAAAGCTACAATTTCACATGGATGCATACCAAATAAAACAAATGGTTCAACTTCCTCAAGCTTTTCATTATATTCGCCATTTTCAATGTCAATTTCAAACATTTCTTCTTTAGGGGGAATAAAAAATTTTTTTGCTGGCATAATGGTGCGGATATATTCGAAGGCGATTTCCTTCACATCATCTATTTCCTTTCTATCATAAAATTTATCTGATATTTTAACGGGCGCATATAACTTACCATAATTTTTCAGTCTCNCCAAGAATTCATAAACTTTTTCATCTTTGATTTTTACATATCTCATTTATCTGATATATATAAACGCCTATATTAATTTTTGCACTTATAATGCAAATTTTCAAAAAATTTGTAAATGTGGTATATTAAATTAGCAAAATCTTTTCAAAATTATAAAAAATGCCTTCAAAAATAAAATGAAAAGTATTTTTATCATAAAGTTAATTTCTTAGTGTGAGGAAGCTAAAGGCAATAATTGATTTAACAAGAATTGACCATGGCATAATGCTGTGCATTGCCATCTTAATTGGCTCCCTAATAGCAGGAGGTGCTATTGATATAAGGAAATATATATTTGCCTTCTTAACTGCACTAATGCTGGAAATAGGCACTTTTTCATTAAACGATTATTTTGATTACGAGGTTGATAAAAAAAATAAAAGAATGGATCGCCCGTTAGTAAGAGGAGATATCTCACCAGCAACTGCTCTCGCCATTTATTTTATTGCATCACCTGTTGGTATAATAAGTAGTTTGCTGGTGAATAAAACGTGCTTTATNATNGCTTTAATAAGTTTTATTTTTGCAACACTTTATGATGTAAAACTGAAGGAAATTAAAATAGTTGGTAATTTTTACATCGCTTTTATGATGGCTATCCCTTTTATATTTGGAGCAGTGGCAGTTAGGAAGGATGTGCCTGCAATAATATATTTCTTTGCACTTCTTGCATTCTTTTCAGGAGTTGGCAGAGAGATAATAAAGGATGCCATGGATTTTGAGGGAGATAAACTCAGAAAAACAAAATCATTTCCCACCTATCTGGGAATAAAAAAATCGAATTTGGTGGCATCTATTTTCATAATATCTGCTGTTTTACTCAGCTTTATACCCTTCCTAGTAAATGTGGATAAAAGATTTTATTTAAACCCATTTTTTCTTATTGTACTTTTATTCTCTAACTCTCTTTTCATTTATTCTATCTATCTGCTGTATAAAGATGAATATGAGAAATGCAGGAAATTTACGCTGTTTGCAATGATTTTCGGCTTGTTTGCCTTCTTGGCAGGAGCTATTTTGCACCCATAAAATTGACCGTAAAGTATTTATATAAGAACAAATATATTATTCGAGGTGATGAAAATGGTGGTCAGAAGAGATAGAGACAAGGATAGAAGTAAGGATCCATTTGATTGGTTTGGAGAGTGGGGTTTCGAAGACATTTTCGAAGAATTTGACGAGAGATTCCGTAGAATGCAGCATTACATGAATAAATTAATCAGAGATGCAATGGAGGGCAAATTAAGTGGCATGGAGGGCAAGCCATACATCTATGGATGGAGCATAAGGATTGGCCCTGATGGCAAACCGGAGGTAAGGGAATTCGGCAATGTGCCAACAAGACCAGGAATAACAGAGGAAGTCAGGGAGCCACTAGTAGATGTTATTGAAAGCGATGATAAAATCAGCGTAACAGCAGAGGTTCCAGGGGTGAAAAAGGAGGACATTGATCTGGAAATTGCAGATAATACACTCAAAATAAAAGTGGATACCAAGGACAGGAAGTATTACAAAGAAGTCGAGCTACCAGCAGAAGTGGACCCAAATTCAGCGAAGGCAACATATCAAAATGGAGTGCTTGATGTAGAGCTAAAGAAACTGAAGCCAAAGAAGAAGAGCAAGAAAATCAAAATAAACTAGTTCTCTTCCTATTTAATTTTTTAGAGGTGATTTAAATGAAAAACGAGAAAAAAGAGTGGATTTTGAAGGTTGAAGAAGCAAAAGCAAGAGATGTTGGCAGAGGAATAGCTAGAATTGATCCAGAGGTGGCAGAAGAAATAGGACTTGTGCCTGGAGATGTTATTTTGATAGAAGGAAAAAAGAAGACGGCATCTATATATTGGCCAGGTTATGCTGAAGATACTGGAAAGAAAATAATAAGGATAGATGGTATAACAAGGAGAAATGCAGGCGTTGGTATAGATGATAAGGTTAAAGTTAGGAAAATACAGGCAAAAACAGCTGAAAAGGTTGTGTTTGCTCCTACTGAAGAATTACGAATAATAGGTATCGAAGATTATTTAGCTCACATTCTTGAGGGTCATGTTGTCACAAAGGGAGATAGCATCACAATTAACATAATGGGGAGAAAAATTGATTTTGTTGTTACCTCAATTTCTCCTCCTTCAGAGGCTGTAATAATAGGTGCTACAACAGAAGTTAAAATAAGCGAGAAGGTTGCAAAAGCAGAAGAATTAAAGATTCCACGAGTTACATATGAGGACATAGGAGGGCTTGAGGAGGCAATAAAGCAGGTTAGAGAGATGATTGAACTCCCATTAAAACATCCAGAGCTATTTGAGAGATTAGGTATAGAAGCCCCTAAAGGTGTGCTGCTTCATGGTCCTCCTGGCACTGGTAAAACATTGCTTGCTAAAGCTGTAGCAAATGAAACAAATGCTAACTTTTATTCCTTGAGTGGGCCAGAGATAATGAGCAAGTATTATGGAGAGAGCGAGGAGAATTTGAGAAAAATTTTCAAAGAGGCGATAGAGAATGCTCCTTCTATCATATTCATTGACGAGATTGATTCAATAGCTCCCAAGAGGGAAGAAGTGACAGGGGAGGTGGAGAGAAGAGTGGTAGCTCAACTTTTAGCTTTAATGGATGGGCTGGAAGAGAGAGGCAAGGTTGTTGTTATAGGAGCAACAAACAGAATAAACGCCATCGATCCAGCTTTAAGGAGACCAGGAAGATTTGATAGAGAGATTGAAATAGGCATACCAGATAAGAAGGGCAGAAGAGAAATTTTAGAAATACATACCCGTGGAATGCCGCTTGCCAAAGATGTTAATCTTGACAAGCTTGCTGAGATGACTCACGGCTATTCTGGTGCTGATTTAGCAGCTTTATGTAAGGAAGCGGCAATGAGGGCTCTGCGCAGAATACTGCCAGAGATTGATTTAGAGGCAGAAGAAATCCCTGCAGAAATTCTTGAAAAGCTTGAGGTCACAGAGAAGGATTTCTATGAAGCATTCAAATCAATGACCCCTTCCGCTCTAAGAGAAGTTGTTATAGAAACGCCTAACGTGCATTGGGATGATATCGGCGGTTTGCATGATGTAAAGCAGAAGTTGAGAGAAGCAGTGGAATGGCCTATGAAGTACAACGAACTCTTCAGCCACATGGATGCGAAGCCACCGAAGGGCATTTTGCTATACGGCCCGCCAGGCACTGGTAAAACATTGCTTGCTAAAGCTGTAGCCACAGAAAGCGAGGCAAATTTCATAAGCGTTAAGGGGCCAGAGTTCCTTTCAAAATGGGTTGGAGAGAGCGAAAAGGCAGTTAGAGAGACATTCCGCAAGGCAAGGCAGGCAGCCCCATGCATAATTTTCTTCGATGAAATAGATGCTATAGCTCCTGCTCGAGGCAGCTCAGCTGATAGCCACGTAACTGAAAGAGTAATAAGTCAGCTGCTAACTGAGTTAGATGGCTTAGAAGAGTTAAGAGACGTCACAGTAATAGCTGCAACCAACAGGCCAGATATCATTGATCCTGCT
>MTNE01000108.1 GCA_002011355.1 Thermoplasmatales archaeon JdFR-43
GCCTTTGTATATTTATGAGTTGGATTTTGTTGGTTGCTTGTTGTTCCATCGCCAAAATCCCAGTGCCATGAAACTATTGTTCCATCTTCATCTGTGCTATCGCTTTCAAAAAATATATTTGAGCCAACTTTTGGTTGCTCAGGAGAATATTTTATCTTTGCTACAGGGGGGAGATTCTCCTTTTCTTCGTGTCTCCAGTCAACAAGCTGTATCATGAGGCTTTGGCTTCCTCCTGTGTCTATCAGGCGCTCAATCATGCCTTTTTTTGCATTCCAGAACATATATGTATTGTTGAAAGGAATTATATCTCCGAATGGATTGTAGCCTGATTTTATTATATACACATCTCCATCTACTTTTGTGCATTCAAATGAAAATGAAACCTCTCCGCTTGTTGGATAATCTCCATAATACAGGGTTGCATATGAATTTGCCTCCCATTTTTCCCCTTCATTTACTGGAAAGTTCATAAAATCAAGAGGAGGATTATATTCTGCTTTGATTGTGGCTTTACCAACNGGTAAATTCGGTATTGGAACAGTAGTTGATACGTTGATATAAANATCATTTTCATTGCTTACAACAGATAAATTCTTTGTTGTGAAATAAATAGTTCCCGTTGCTTCTATGGTAAATGTGCCATCAATTGTTTGATCCTTCCCAAATAAATTGCCCTCTATATGGAGGGTTCCAGAAATAGATGCATTCATCGCAGTTTTATAACATCCGACAGCTTTATCATCTATTTCGAGTACTTCAACACTCACCACCTTCAACAAAATATCAACACTTTGGGTAGAAATGTCTATACTGAATGAATAATTTTCATAATCTATGCTTTCACTCACACTATAACTCCCAGAATATTTCCAGTAATCGCCAACACTCCAGTTTGGTTTTTCTAGGGCAGCATTGGCATATGGAAGGAAAAGCAATAGCAGGGCAATTGTCAGATATCTCAACTTCATATTGGCTTATTTGCTCGTCATATAAAATTTTTTGCATCAATTTCGAGGCAAGGAGAAATTTCTCCTGCCATATTTTTCTTCATTGCCTTCTCCACATCCTTTTCATTTGCAAGCACCCACATCAATTTTATCCATGCCACCTCTGGCAGCATATCCTCGCCCTCTATCACCCCCGCTTTAATCAATTTTCTGCCTGTGGAGTAAACATTTAGATTAACTCTTCCATAGAGGCACTGTGTTGTAATAACAACAGGAATTCCCCNCCTTGTTAATTTTTTGATTGCGGGAATTAAATGCTCACCGATATGCCCTAATCCAGTGCCAGCAATGACAATGCCATCCTTTCCATCTGCCATCTTTTCAAAATCATCTCTTTTCATTCCAGGATAATAATGAATTAGGGCAACATTTTCATTTAANCTTGTTTTTACCTTTACTCTTCCCTTGCCTTTTTTTCTATACTCACTATAAAATTCTATTTTATCTTCATTGATTAAGCCAATGGGCTTTGCATTTATTGAAACAAAAGCATCACGGCGGGAAGAATGCATTTTCCTTACCTTTGTAGCTCTGTGAATGTAGCATCCATTTGAGGATATGCTGCTGTGCATTACAATAACAACTTCACCAATATCAGTTAAGGCAACTTTTGTAGCGGCCATTAAATTAATGAAAGCATCACTACTTGGCCTATCAGAAGAGCGCTGACTCCCAACAAAAACAACTGCCCCATTCAAATTTTTTAGCATAAATGCCAGAGCAGCTGAAGAATAAGCCATTGTATCTGTTCCATGAGCTATAACAACTGGCTTGCCATCATTTAAGTATTTTGCCGCTTCCCTTGCCATCTTTTGCCAGTCTCTTGGCTTTATATTCTCGCTTAACTTCTGAAACAGAATTTTTGCCTCAATATTGCATATATCAAAAATTTCTGGCATTGCAAAGGCAAGTTCTTCCGCCGTAGAGGCAGGATGAACAGCNCCAGTTTCATAATCAACATAACTTGCTATTGTGCCTCCTGTCCCTATTAATGCTACCGTAGGCTTTTTTTCATCATATGGAATCTCTCCTGTTTTTCTTTCCCTCCTCCTCCCTTTCTTTATTATTCTTATTTTGCATCCTTTTAAATTGATGCCAATATTGTAACCATTTGGAAGCTTTATAATTAAAATATTTTTCTTGCTGAAAGCATGATGAGGCATTACAATACCCCTGTAAGTTTTTCCATCCTTTACAACTTCAACTTCATCTCCCACTTCAATCATTAAAAGTTAAATACAAGTTTGTATATAAGCACTGCCAACAGCCCCGTGGTGTAGTGGTCAAGCATGGCGGACTTTGGGTGGGCGCCGCGCAGCTCACCTCCGCCTGCAGCCCAGAAGAAATCCGCCGACGGCAGTTCGAATCTGCCCGGGGCTATGTGCTCCCGTGGTGTAGCCCGGCCAATCATTTCGGCCTTTCGAAGAGCTCCTTGGGGGTGAAGCACCTTTTCCGAAAGGAGCTCTGAAGAAAGCCGAAGACTCGGGTTCAAATCCCGACGGGAGCACTTATTTTTTTATTTAAGAAAAATGGAAATAAAGAGAATCGAAAAATTGATGTTATTGCTTGTTGATTTTCAAGATGAGAGAAAAGTTATCTTTTACGTTTATAATTTTTTATTGCTTCTTTTCCCATGGCAAATGCTTTCATATTCATTTCTATGTATTTTTCTGGAATAGCCTCTTTTATGACTCCTAGAATACTTTCCTCCTTTATAGGCAATATCTGCAGAGAATGAAATGCTCCGAGCATCACAACATTTTTTGTTAAAATGCTTCCTGCTTTCCTTGCAATTTCATCTGCATTTATTTTGATTAGCTCACAATGCTTTTCTATCTTCTCAAAAATTTCCTCTACCGGAGGATAACTTCCAATACCTATTGAGACCAAAGGAGGAATTATAGGATTTATATCTGTAAGGACAACACCATCTCTCCTCACTTTGCTTAAATTTCTTAATGCTTCAAGAGGCTCAAAAGCAACAATTGCGTCTGCTGTCTCATTTGCTATTATTGGTGAAAATACATTGCCTATTCTCACGCTGCATTCAACATTACCGCCACGCTGAGCCATTCCATGCAACTCAGATGTTATAACATTGTGCCCTTCTTTCAATGCGGCCCTTGCAATTATGTTTGCTGCTGTTATCACTCCCTGCCCTCCAACGCCTGCTATAACAATGCTTATCTTCATTCTATCACCTCTATTGCATTAAATGGGCACACCTGCNGACATACTCCACAACCAGTGCATAGTGCAGCGTTTATCTTTATGGTATCACCCTCAAAATAAAATGCAGGACAGGCGAATTTTGTTATGCATATCTTGCATTTTTTGCAATTGTCTTGGTTGATTTGATATAGCTTTCTTTCCCTTTTTATTTTTCTTTCGAGCAGAATACATGGCGCCTTTGAAATTATAACAGAGAGTCCTTCATATTCCAGCGCTCTCTTAAATGCNTCTTTAGCTTCATTTAAATTTCTAGGATCGATAACCTCAACATGCTTTACTCCTAAGCCTTTAACAACCTTTTCCATATCCATTGCTATTGCTTCATTTCCCATTCCATCTATGGCATTTCCAGGATGTGGTTGATGGCCAGTCATAGCAGTTGTGGAATTATCCAATATTGCAACAACAAAGTTATGATTATGATGNACTGCATTGACTAGAGCTGGTAACCCGGCATGATAAAATGTTGAATCTCCAATGAAAGCAATAACTTTCTGGTTGGTTGCATATGAAAAACCACAGCCTGTTCCTATACTTGAACCCATGCAAAGCAGAAAATCAGCTGTTTTATAAGGTGGGAGCAAGCCAAGAGTATAACAGCCTATATCAGTGGGATATATTGTATCGGGAGGGGCAACCTGCTTTACTGCATAATATGTTGCCCTATGAGGACATCCAGGGCAGAGAACAGGGGGGCGATCTGTAATCTTTTCTTTACTCTCTTTTTTACTCCATTCTATTCCAAAAAATTTCGCTAAAGCAGCGTAAACAATATCCATATTGTATTCATAATATCTTTTTAATTCTCCAAATCCTTTGCCATATATTTCAATGTCTATGTCATTTTGCTCAATAATNGTTCTTATCTGGTCTTCCATAAATGGCTCGAGTTCTTCAACAACAATTACCTTTTCACATTCATTCAGAAATTCAATAATTTTTTTATCTGGCAGGGGATTACTCATTCCAATCTTAAAAATTTTGCATTTCAAATTCAAATCATCTACTGCTTCCCTTGCATAATTATATGCTGCCCCAGAAGTTATTATACCATATTTTCCTCCAAAATCTTCCACAAAATTGAACCTGCTTTTATNGGATATTTCCCTTGCCTTTTCCATTTTTTCGAGCAAAACAGGATGAAGTTTTCTCGCCACCTCTGGAACAGTAACAGTAAGCCCACCCTTCTCAAACTTTCCTTCCTTCTTTTTCATCTCCAGTTTGCCAAGCTCCACAACACCTCTTGCATGAGATATACGAGTTGTGGTTCGCAGTATTACAGGTAACTCTAGCTTTTCCGATAATTCAATAGCTTCTATAGTCATATCCTTTGCTTCCTGCGGACTGCTGGGCTCGAGCATTGGAAGTGATGAAAATTTTGCATAACATCTGTTATCCTGCTCATTCTGGCTTGAATGACAGCTGGGATCATCGGCAGTAACAATTACATGTCCACCCTTGCTGCCTATATAGGCATAGGTCATCAGAGCATCACTTGCCACATTTAGGCCAACATGTTTCATGCATGTTAAGGTGCGCAGCCCAGCATGAGAGGCAGCAGCAGCAAATTCAAGAGCAACCTTTTCATTTACAGAGTATTGAAAATAGAACGGCACTTCCTTGTCTACATTTTTTAAGTATCTTGCTACAGCTGCCAAGCTATCGGCTATTTCTGATGATGGCGTGCCAGGATAAGTTGTTGCAACATCAATATTTGCCTCCAATGCTCCTCTCGCTATTGCCTCATTACCCAGTAAAACTTTTTTTCCTTCCCCTAATAAATCCATTTTTACTCCTCCATAATAATTTTTGCATCTATAANCTTTGCTCCTTCCTCATATAAAAAAATAGGATTTAAATCAAGTTGCTTTATTGACATTTCCTCTGCAATTTTTGCTATTTTCAGCAAAATATCTATCAATGCTTTCTTATCCAAATTGAGACGATGCCCATAAAAAATCTCCCTTGCCTTCAAGTCATTCAGCATATCTTCAGCATCTTTCTTTGTTATCGGCAGCATCCTGAACGCCACATCCTTATATATTTCAGTAAAAATTCCCCCCATTCCCACCATAATACATTTCCCAAAGGCAGCATCATTTACAATCCCTGCTATTATCTCCACGCCCTGCTTCTCCATTTCCTCGACAATGAATTTTTCTCTTGGAAATTTTTTCCGCAANTTTTTATATTCTTCGAGTAACTCTTCCATGCTACCTATATTTAAAACCACTCCTCCAACATCTGTTTTATGCAATATTCTGGGAGAAGAAACTTTCAATACAAGAGGATAATTCATNTCCAGGTTTTTTATATCCTCCTCATTTTTAATTAGTTCAAATTTTGTTGTTGGTATACCATATTTCAAAAGCAAGCTCTTTGCTTCATATTCTGCAAATATTTTCACGATTTGTTATGCAATCCTGCTTTTTTATTTTTTGTGTCAAATGAATTCAACAAAAACACTTTGAAAAGGAATGAAAGCTTATTCAACTATTCCCATAAAAAAA
>MTNE01000033.1 GCA_002011355.1 Thermoplasmatales archaeon JdFR-43
TCCAAGAGGAAATGATTCAAGACGCCGTGCTGCGGAACTTCGAGGTCATCGGCGAGGCGGCCAAGCGACTGGACGAGTCCTACCGGGCGGCACATCCCGAGATCCCNTGGCGTGCTCTAGCTGGCCTGCGGGATGTGCTGATTCATCAATACGAAGGAGTGGACTTGGAGAGGGTGTGGGTCTTCGTGGAGCGCGACCTGCCTGGATTGAAANACGCGATTTCACGCCTGCTCCCACCCCTAGTGGAGCTCGAACGCGAGCTAGCAGGGGAAGGCCATGTCGAAGAAAGCAAAAAGGCGGGTCCCTCAGATGAGGCGGCGGGTTAGAGAAGCCCGGCTGGACGAGGCCATCTGGAATAATTTGGAGGCGTTGGGGTATGGCGGGTGAGCGCGGACGATCGGATCGCTACGCCGAAAAGTGCAACAGGATATCGCACCATTACCCCCGACTGTGCAAAGCTTTTGCGGCGGGCCGAGGGGGCAATCCGGGCCAGAGGGGTGTTAAAGGTCTGCGAGAATGCAAATAGAACCGCTTTGGTAAAGGAGGTCTTTGAGGGTATGAGCGTTTATCCCTCGCGGGAAGATGTAAAGCAACGCGTCATAAAGGCAATTTGTGCCCTTTATCGTTACGACCGTGAACTCCTCGACGTGGACGCCAACGAACGGTCCATCACCCACAAGCTGGCGGAACACTTGCAGAGGGAATTCCCCGCGTGGCATGTGGACTGCGAATATAACCGGGTCGGCCGCGATACAAAGAAGTTGGCGGTGGATGTGAGTAAGCCAGAGCCGGACGATATTGAGGCGAGAACCGTTTTCCCCGACATCATCGTGCACCGGAGGATGACCAGCGAAAACCTTCTGATTATGGAAGTGAAGAAAGTCTCCGGACGAAATGACACTGGGGATGTCAATAAGTTGAAGCGTTTCACTGAAGTCCCTGAATACCAATACAAATATGGCTTGCTCCTCAAACTAAAGCAAGACGGCGCTTCTGAACTGGAACTTTACAAAAACGGCAAGCCATGTGAATGCTGGACAGGAGATTTACAGCGTATTTTGAAGGAGTTGGGGTATGGCGGGTGAGTGGAAGGAAGTCCGTCTTGGTGACGTTGCCACAATCATAATGGGACAGTCTCCTCCTGGGACTACTTATAACGAAAAAGGCCGGGGGCTGCCCTTCTTTCAAGGGGTTAAAGACTTTTCTAGCCGCTATCCTCGAAAGAGAGTGTACTGTACAGCCCCGAAGAAAATTGCAGAACCAGGTGATATCTTGTTCAGCGTTCGCGCGACCATCGGAGAAATCAATCGTGCTGCTGAGAGGTGTTGTATAGGCCGTGGCCTAGCTGCAATCCGCGGGAATGATGAATTAGATACAGA
This sequence comes from Thermoplasmatales archaeon JdFR-43, assembly GCA_002011355.1. Classification (GTDB taxonomy): domain Archaea; phylum Thermoplasmatota; class E2; order UBA202; family JdFR-43; genus JdFR-43. Next base: position 1,380 of record MTNE01000033.1, read on the forward strand.
TTTTATCGAATACGTTCTGCGGTATGTCCGTCATGAATGGTCCATTCTTGAAGGACAGGGTGCCGTCTTCGGTAACGCTAAAAAAAGTGACTTGGAGGACCTTTTTGTTCCCTGGCCCAGCAGGTTGGAGCGTCACGCCATTGCCCACATACTGCGCACGTTGGATGACAAGATCGAGCTCCTGCGGCGGATGAACGAAACGCTGGAGGCCATGGCGCGGGCGTTGTTCAAGTCATGGTTCGTGGACTTCGACCCGGTGATCGACAACGCCTTGGAGGCGGGAAACCCCATCCCCAAAGAGCTCAAGGAGAAGGCCAAGCGCCGCCTGGCCCTGGGCGACAAACGCAAGCCCCTGCCGGAGCACATCCGCCGCCTCTTCCCCGACCGCTTTGTGGATTCAGAACTCGGTCCGATTCCGGAAGGGTGGGAAGTGAAATACTTGGGAGACATTACGACCAAGCCCCAATATGGATACACTGCATCTGCAACCGACATTCCAGTTGGACCAAAGTTCCTCCGTATCACTGACATCAACAAGAGTGATTGGATTGATTGGGGAACAGTTCCATTTTGCCAAATTAGTGATGAAGATTATGAAAAATATCGTTTAACCCCAGGTGATATTCTTATCGCTCGAATGGCAGATCCTGGCCATGGGGTTGTAATTGAAGAAGTTGTTGACGCTGTTTTTGCATCGTACTTAATTCGATTTCGGCTTTTGGATATGGTTTACGATCGTTACATTCAGTACTGGCTGCGATCTCCTAAATATTGGGAACTCGTTAGTACCCGCAAGTCGGGAACAACTCGTTCTAGCATAAACGCGAAAGAAATCAGGAAATTTCCATTGCTTGTACCTCCAAAGTTTATTGTCACCGCATTCAGAGACAAAGTAAGTGCTTTGCGACGTCTCATTGTCTGTAACGTTGCTGAAATCAATTTCCTCGCTGCAATCCGTGACACGTTGCTGCCAAAGCTACTCTCCGGCGAGATTAGGGTAAAGGGTGTGGAACAGTTTCTGAAAGAGCGAGGGTTATGAAAAGGGAAGCCAAGCTCCTCCTTAATAAGGCGTGTGACTCTCTTTTGCTCGCCATTGAGCTGTTTAATCGGCCACATGACCGTGGGCGAGTGACCGGAACGCTGATATTATTGGACCACGCATTCGAAATGTTTCTCAAGGCAGCAATTCTTCATAGAGGGGGGAGAATCCGCGAGAGGCGCGCTAAACAAACAATTGGGTTCGATAAGTGTGTGCGGCTCGGGTTGAGCGATGGCAAGGTAAAATTCTTGACCGAAGAACAGGCCCTCACTTTGCAAATAATCAACGGCCTACGTGACGCTGCCCAACATCATTTGCTGGACATTTCCGAGGGACAGCTGTACATACACGTACAGTCAGGAGTCACACTTTTTCGGGATCTCCTCAAATATGTATTCGGACAAGACTTGACCCGGTACTTGCCAACCCGAGTTCTGCCGGTGTCTACATCGCCGCCTACAGATCTCGCTACACTTTTTGATTCAGAAGTCGAAGCGATCCGCCAACTTTTACAACCGGGCAAGCGGCGTCAGATCGAAATGGAAGCGAGGCTTCGCCCCTTGGCTATCCTTGATTCCGCTATTAGAGGAGAAAAAAAGCAACTTAGTTCCGGGCAGCTACGGCGTATTGGCCGACATCTCTCTTCTGGAAAAGAGTGGACAGAAGTGTTTCCAGGGGTAGCTGCTGTAGAAATTACTACCGATGGTACCGGCCCAACGCTTTCGCTTCGCATAACGAAAAAGGAAGGTATACCTGTCCGACTCGTGCCGGAAGGTACGCCTGGAGCTGCCGTTGTGGCAGTAAAGCGTGTGAATGAGCTGGATTTTTATAGTCTCGGAGCAAAGCAACTCGCCGAGAAACTCAATCTCACCCTGCCAAAAACCGTTGCAATCATTGATTATCTCGGCATCCGTAAAGATCCTAAGTATTACAAACAATTCAAAATCGGGGGTGTGACACATAAGCGCTACTCGCCGAAGGCTATCGAGAGAATCAAAACCGCCTTGGAGAAAGAAAGTGCAGAGGAAATTTGGGAAAAAATGAAACAGCGCCGTATGAAGAAGAAAGATGCAAGGGAAAAGTACAGTCACTGAGTCCGAGGTTGAATCTGCTGCCCTCACCTGGCTGAAATCGCTGGGCTGGCAAGTGAAACACGGCCCTGAGATCGCGTCCGGGACGCTCACCGCTGAGCGGGACAATTTCGGCCAGGTGGTGCTGGCTCAAGGGGAGGTCCGATTGCTCAAACCCGTGGCGGGAAAATCAGTGAGAAGGGACCGGAAAAAGTTTATCGTGGGGGCCTCATGAGCAATATCGTCCACATTTACTGCGACGAATCATGTCATCTAGAAAAAGATCACCAGAAAGTCATGGTCCTAGGAGCAGTGACATGCCCAGCTGAATCTCGCTGGAAGCTCGGCCGCAAAATCAAGGCTCTAAAACAAAAGCACGGAATCCCTCAGTGGCGTGAAATCAAATGGACGCAGGTCTCACCGTCACGTCAAGCATTCTATGTAGAACTTGTGGATTTGTTCTTTGATGAGCCTAGTCTAGGATTTCGAACGGTGGTTGTACCTGACAAGAAAGCGCTTCGACATGAGGAATTCAACCAGACACATGACGAATTTTACTACAAAATGTGGTGGTTGTTACTCACTCGTCTAATCGATGACGAACATTGTTTCCGTATTTTTGTGGACATCAAGGATACACAAAGTGCAAAAAAACTGCGTAAGCTACATGAGATCCTCTGCAGCACTCACTACGACTTCGATAGACAGCGTATCTTAAGTATTGAAGCTGTACGATCACATGACGTGCTCCTGCTGCAGCTTGCGGACTTGTTAATTGGGGCGGTGTCTCACTATCATCGCAATTTAGTTGGCAGTCAGGCAAAACAGGCTGTCATTGAACGCATCCGCGAACGAAGCGGCTTGAGTCTTCTCAAATCGACTCCTCCACAAGCAAGAAAATTCAACATATTTATCTGGAAACCCCAGGAGGTCCCGTGAGCACGCCTCCCCCTCTAATTAAGTTCAAGGGTGATTGGCCAACTTATGAAGAGCAGATTTATAAAGAATTCCTAGAAACTTTTGTGAAGCGGCGTGTGTTGTTCCGCGGGGTCCCCGTTAAAGCACAGTTCCGCCCGGCATTTAAGAACAAAGGATTCAGCTTCTGGCACGTGATTTCAGAGGCTCCTAACCCCTCCAACCGTAACGAGGAGGATCGAATACCAGACCTCCGGCGTTGCGAGCGGATTCGCTGGATTGCATGGGCGATTGAATGTGCATCAACTGGGCAACCTGGCTTCAGCTGGTGGGAGAATCGTAGAAAAGGAGAGGTACGGGTGGTGATCTGGGCGGAGGAACACGATTACGCGGTGGTATTAGCAAAACGTAAAGGCTACTATGTGCTTAAGACCGCTTTTTACGGCATCAAACCACATCGCCGCCGGCAGTTTGAGGCTGAACGTGATGCCTTCTGGGGTACATAATAGGCTAGAGCCCCACGGGCTTCTCCCGCAGGGCTCCGGCTGCTCCTTCCACATAGGTGGATGAGTCTACTTAGATTATAGAGCGATGAAGAGTATAGGGCAAGGGATGCCTGAAGAGGCCAGGCGAGAGGTAATACACCATGGAATATCTGGCTGAGTCCGCCGTTGAAGAAGCTGCCCTGACCTGGCTGAAATCGCTGGGCTGGCGGATGAAACACGGCCCGGAGATCGCGCCCGGGACGCTCACCGCCGAGCGGGACGATTTCGGCCAGGTGGTGCTCCCCCGGCGCCTGCGGGATGCGCTCTTGCGCCTTAACCCGGGCCTCCCCGAGGAGACCCTCGAGGATGCCTTCCGCAAGCTCACCCGGCCGGAAGGGGCGACGCTGGTGGCCCGCAATCGCGCCGTCCACCACATGCTGGTGGACGGCGTAAACGTGGAGTACAAGCGGCCCGACGGCTCCATCGCCGGGGCGCAGGTGCGGGTGCTCGACTTCGAGCATCCCGAAAGCAACGATTGGCTGGCAGTCAACCAGTTCACCGTCATCGAGAACAAACATAACCGGCGCCCGGATATCGTGTTGTTCGTGAACGGCCTGCCGCTGGCCGTGATCGAGCTCAAGAACCCCGCCGACGAGGAAGCCGACATCTGGCGCGCCTTCAATCAGCTCCAAACCTACAAGGCCGAGATCCCCTCGCTTTTCGACTACAACGAGGCGCTGGTGATATCGGACGGCATCGAGGCGCGCATCGGCACCCTCACCTCGCCCAAGGAGTGGTTCCGGCCCTGGCGCACCATCACCGGCGA
>MTNE01000076.1 GCA_002011355.1 Thermoplasmatales archaeon JdFR-43
TTTTGAATTTGATTCCAACAGTGGTTGTGCCACGCTTAACTGCTTCTCTTGCATATTCTACCTGGAATAACCTACCATCTGGAGAAAATACAGTAATTGCCCTATCATATGCCATTTGAGGTTTCATTTTAACACCTATTCTGGCTTATTAATAGCGAAGTAAATAAATAATTTATGATGGCAAGGATAGTGAAAATTTGTTCTACAATTTTTACTCTCATAATCTTTTCCACATTTCCTCAAATTTTTTCTTGGTAAGTAAGACATATTCTTTGTCGCTAAAAATTTCCAAAGTTATGGTGCCATCATAATATCTTTTTAGCTCTTTTATTATATCCNCCCATTTTATTTTTCCTGTGCCAATTGGCAAATGCAAATCATCTTTGCCAAAATTATCGTGAACGTGCACATGCTTTAGTTTGCTATGAAATTTTCTTATGAATTTGCAAACATCTCTTCCGTGNAAAAAGGCATGTCCGATATCTAAATGGAAATATAACTTTGGCAATGCCTGCAAAATCTTTGCCACATTGCCATAATTATCCAACTCACCTACTCCACTCTCGTACATTATCTTTACTCCACACTTTTCCGCTTCTTCTAGCAACTTTCCTATGCTTTCTATTTGCATTTCCAAGCCTTCCTTAACGTTGAATAAAGAGGGAGGCCAGTTNGCATGTACGGTTACATATTCTGCCTCTAGTTCAGCGAATGCCTGAAAACATTTTGCTGCTTCTTTTATCGCCGCCGTACGAATCGCTTTTATAGGGGAGGCAAAAGGAAGGTAATAGGCAGTATGCCCGACTATGCCCAAGCTATAATCATTCAATGTTTTCCTGATCGCTTTTAAATTAATTTTGTCATAATATGCCTTATCCGGCTCCATAAAAAAATCGATGAAATCAAAATGTTCTCCAATCCATTTTATTTCCTCTATAACATCATTTCTTGGATTATTTGGATAGCCAACTTTCATGTTTTAAAAGTAAAGGATGTTATATATTCCTTTTCAAAATAAAATGAAATCTACGTCTCTGTTGCTTTTATTCTTCTCATGCCCTATGTATCTCTTTTTCAAATGTGACAAATTCGTTCAGTGCAACATGCGCAAGGAAATTGCACTGCATATTTGGCTTGCCGTTTTTAAATGCGTCCTTGTTATATGTGTAATCAACTACTTCTCCAACAAAAAATGTGTGGTCTCCATAATCTCTTTCATCCATTACCTTGCATTCTAAATTAGCAATAGCTTCCTTTATACTTTTTATCTTTACCTTTTTGGATNCAATAAATGTTATGTTCATATTCTCTATTTTGCTTGGTCCGCTTTTTGTACCAGCAATCCATACATCTTTCAGCATTTCCAGAGTTGGCACTGCTACTACAAATTCCTTGTATTGTTTTATTAATTTATGAGTATATCTCTTTGGAGCTATTGCTACGCCAATCATAAATGGCTTGTATGATATCACAGTAACCCAGTCTGCAGTCATAACATTTGTTTCTTCATAGCCACTAACAATCAAATAACTCCTCAATGGATACAACAAGTGATACATGATAGAAAATAAAGCAGAGATAATAAATTTTAGGCTCCAGTAGTTTATTCCAAAACAACAGGTTTAATGCCCTTATACTCTGCTGCTGTTATCAATCTTATATTATTCTTTCTAGCATATTTCCATACCTGCTGCGTGTGCTCTACAAATTTTCTTTCTCTTGGCAAATGATGGTCATAAATTATTGTATCTATGCTGCATTCTTTCATTATTCTAATAACATTTTCTATCGCCCTATTTAAATTAATTTTGTTAAGCAAGTATCCAAGCATATATGTTGCTGGCCCGTCCAAAATAAGAATGTCTGGATTTTCCATTATAATCCATTCTGCATAATCTTCTATAATTGGGCCGTTTACATCGCTTGTATGTATCAGCTTTTTTCCTTCATATTCAATCACTGTTGCAAATATCCATCCTACTCTGGAAAATTCTATTCCATGAAATAATGGTAATGTAAATTTAAGCAGAGTTTTGCCAAACCTGAAGGTTTTTCCCTCTGGATACCTTATTTCGATGCTATCCAGTTTGCCTTCAGGAATTTCTTTATAACCGTTCCATTTTTTTGCCGTCTTTTCAAACCATTTCATTCCTTTTTTCAGCAATTCATTTCTTCTTTCATTATATTCCCCAAAATTTCTATTTATTGCCAGTTGCAAACTTTCCGTGGGATTTGAGTACCCTCTTTTCTTACATTCTTTCCACATTTTCTTTGTTCCGAATCTATCAAAAAGATTGGTGAAAAATGCCTCAGCTCTTCTCCGCTGATTTTCATTTATATATTCGTTAGGATTTTTTACAAACAAANTCTTACCCATGTAGATGCTTAAATCATCTCTTATGTAGTGATCNTGATGATAATGAGAAATTATGATTATATCAGCCAGTCTACAAGCTTTCTTTATCTCTCTTTTCCCTTTTTCTCTCCAGTATAATTTTTTAGCTTTACTAGCTGGGAAACTCGGATGCATTATTGCAATGCCCGGATCAATTACAATTTTCACATCTGTTTCCACTAAAACGCAGGAGCTTTTTGCTCCCATTGAGTCAAACCATACTGGCTTAAATGAAAGCACAAATATTAATCAAAATAAATATTTAAGTAAATGTGCTTCATTCCTTGCTTACAAGCACAAATACTAAATTTCTTTAGAATATAAGTTTGAGATGAACAGACTAAAGGCACTGCTTTCAAAAATAGATGGAAAAGGCTACAAAGCTTACAAAAACATAGANGGAAAATATAATTTTCCAGATTTTACCCTCTACATTGAACATGTGCAATCAGATCCTTATGCTCCTCCTTCTGCCTGCAAGGTAGTTGTTGAAAATACTTTTCCAGACAGGTTCTTTTTAAATGTGTCAAGAAAGACTGCATTTGAGGACTTTTTGAATAGAAAATTTTATGATGTTGCCATCAAAAAGAGTAGAAAAAGAGGAAGTGGAAAAAGCGGGGTAATAACAATTTTGAAGCCTAGCCAATGTGTGCTCAAAAGGAGCAGTGTAATAGCTGAGGGAAATATTGAAGTTAGGTTTTACATTGGCNTACCAGCTCATGGAAGAAGAATATTGGCAAAAGAAGCAAAGGAAATTTTCTTCAGGGATTTGCCAGAAATTGTTGAAAAAAGCTTGTTTTTCAAAAATGCCGATGCAAAAAAGCTGATTGAACATGTTAAATGTATAGAAGATGCAGACTTCATAAGAAAAAATTTGAAAAAGCATAGATTGGTTGCTTTCGTTGCCAATGGGGCCATTCTTCCAAGAAAAAGTGGTATCGAAGATTTACCACTAAAAAATGCAGTGCCTTTCGAAAGCCCCAGCAACTTGGAAATAAGTTTTGATTGTCCGAACAGGCAGATAAAAGGGATGGGAATAGAAGAGGGGGTTACTTTGATTGTCGGAGGAGCATATCATGGAAAATCTACTTTACTGNAAGCAATAGCAAAGGGAGTTTACAATCATGTGCCATATGATGGAAGAGAATTTGTTGTTACAAGAGAAGATGCAGTAAAAATAAGGGCTGAAGATGGCAGATATGTTGCCAATGTTGATATCTCCTCCTTCATTTCCAATTTACCAAANGGAGTAGATACAAGCAATTTTAGCACGGAAAATGCTTCTGGAAGTACATCGCAGGCAGCAAATATTTGCGAGGCTCTGGAAATTGGTTCAAGACTTCTGCTCATAGATGAAGATACCTCTGCAACAAATTTAATGCTTCGTGACAGAAGAATGCAGGAGTTAGTTAAAAAAGAAAAAGAGCCTATTACACCCCTCATTGATATGATTTCTTCACTGAAAAAAATAGGTGTATCTATAATAATAGTTGCAGGCGGTATAGGAGAATATTTTGATGTTGCAGATTTGGTCATAATGATGGATTGTTATAGGCCATATGATGTCACCTTGGAAGCAAAAAGAGTTGCTGAAAAATTTGCAACTCTTCGAATCAAGGAAGAACCTAAGGAAATCAGGATAAAAGATCGCTACCCAATAGCGAAAACAATAGACCCTGTTGTTAAAGGAAAAACGAAAATAAAAGCTTTAGGAACAGATGAATTGCAATTTGGTAGACAGATCATTGATTTGGGAAAAATAGAGCAAATAGTTGAATTAGGGCAGGTGAAAGCAATAGGCGATATTATATACAGAATAACCAGCATGTTCGACAGGAAATGTCTGAGGGAAGTTCTGGAGGAAATTGAAAAAAAGGGTTTTCTATCAATTCTTCCTGCAAGAGGAGAATATGCTGAGCCTAGAAAATATGAGGTTGCCTTTGCTCTGAACAGACTTAGAGGAATGAAATGTATCACGCTTTAGTCTTTGTTATAACCAGCCCTCCATGTTTTACTCCTTTTAATGCCCTCATATTATCTGCAAGCTTTTTTATTTCATTACTTTTACCTCTAACAACAATTACTTCCAGACACATATGCTCATCCATGTGGATGTGGGTAGTGGATAAAATTCTGGAATGATAATGATGCTGGAGATGCAGCAGTTTATTGGTCACGTCCCCCACATCATGATCATAAACAATAGTGATTGTTCCTATAACTTCTTCTTTTCCAGCTTTTATATCTTCCTCAATTATTGCTTTTCTTATTAAATCTCTTATCGCTTCCGATCGATTTGTATATCCCTTTCTTCTGATCAATTCGTCAAATTTATCCAACAAATCTGGCTCAAATGATACACCTACTCTTTCCACCACCATGGTAACACCCCTATAATATCAACGTGCTACCAATATAAATATCTTGATGCTTTTCACAAATATAAAAAATTCAGGTAGGAAGATAAAGGAGATTCTGGAAAGTTAATCTATTGCTCTGGGTGTACAACTTTGAAATCTTTCTCCATTTCTTCCTTACTATATCCTAGCTTTCTATATTGCTCCTCTATATAGTTTACTGGGATTAACCCAGGNATTGTTTCTTTTTCTTTTTCTACCATTGCTACTATTGTTTCAAATCTCTCCACTCTAAATATCGGCTCTCTTGCTCTATATGCCCAAGGGACATATTTTATTAAATTATCAAAAATTTCCCTTGATTCTTCTAGCTTATCCATAGCTCTCATGACGATGCCTTTATTGAAGTATGCCTGCACACCAACTTCATGAGAGAAGAGATTCTTATAAAATCTTTCCTTCTCTTCCTCATCTTCTGGCTCTTCTGCTGGCAGATTTTTTTGTATTTTAACAAGTTCTATGGCCTTTTCGTTATGCTCCATAGCCTTTTCTTTATTATTCAGCCTTGCATAACATACACCCATGTTGAGTTCAGCAACGCATCTCACAACCAAATTATCCTTTCCTAATTCAATAGCTTCACCAAATTTTTCTATAGCTTCTTCATACAATCCTTTAGCCATCAGTTTTTCTCCTTGCAAACACAACTTTTCCGCAGATTTGCCAAAGAGTGGCATAAAATACTAACTTTACAGTTACTTAAACTTGTTGGAAAATTTCAATTACTGTTAAAAGCTTTTTACCCTACAACCGCCTTCTCTTCTGTTATTTCTCCCTTGAATCTATCCATATTAAGGCGGTCTATTGACATATCTAATTTCTCTCCAC
>MTNE01000006.1 GCA_002011355.1 Thermoplasmatales archaeon JdFR-43
GTTACTATGAATCCAGGATAACTCATGGCTAAACCATCCAAAAATGCAAATCTTCCCTTTTCTCCATAGCTTACCTCTTCACCATCTTCATCTAAAACCATCGGATGGAAATAGGTTGTTGGAATGTGCAAATAATGCCCTTCCGGACAATGCACCATGAATCCGTTTGCTTCAACCATAGCATATAAATCCAGACAATTTTCTGGAGGTATGCCAAATACTTTTTCAACTTTCTTTCTAAATCCTTCTACAGGCATTCTTTTTTCTTCATGTGTTTTCCATCCTCCTCCAGTTAAGACTCCTCCTCTTTCTCCAAAATCGTATGTTTTTCCTTCTTCAATAAGCCTCTCCATAACCATGTCCAAGATGAAGGGTGCACCAGTAAAGAGAATCCTTTCTCTTTTTCTATCCATCTTTTCAACCCAGTTTATTATGTTATTAATCATTTCTTCGTTCATTTTCTTGTTTGCCGCCTTTACCAATTTACTCATCATTTTTTCCTTAAAATTGAATGTAACCCCCATGGAAATCCTCAACAAATCTGTAGTTATTTTTCGATCGATAGCCACCTCCACATCCCTGACTAAATCAAACAGAACATTGGTTACTTTGCCAACATAAATGTTGGTCTTTTTTGGATTTGGGAATAATAAATATGCGCTGCTGTCATGATCATACCAATGATGAAGCATCTCCAAGGAGCATCTTGCTATTGCATACTGTCCCATCTTGTATGTTTTTTCATCTCTTGGAATAAAAGTAAATTTTCCTGTTGTTCCACTGCTATAGCAAACTGTTATACCTGCTTGTTGAAAAGCATCGATAACATCATCAAAAGATGGATTTTTTCCTTTGATAACTATTTTCGGAATTTCTGTACTCATTAAATTTGCAAGCCATACTGCAAAATCCCTGCCAGATGGATAATCTTTAAAAAATGTATGAGGTATCAGAGGAATTTTATTGAAGTCTTCAATACTTTTTATATCATCTGGTGTAACCCCCTTTTCCTTGCATATGTTTCTGTAAAACCTATTATTTTCATAATGATGCTTAAAAGCATATTTTATCGCTTTAAACCTGTATTCATTTGTTTCTTTTTCAGGCAAACCAAACATGCTGTCTACATCATATAAAGCCTTTTCAGCAGGAGTTGAAATTGAAGATGGAATATAATCTCCCAATAAAGGATTTATTTTATTCTTGTAATTCTGTATCTTGAGCATTAGCCTTATATTCCGATATAAATAAAACAATTTTTTTAAGATAAATTTTAATTTTGTTAAATTTTATTTTAATTACAAGAACTTTGGCATCTCTGGCAACTTATCCAGATATTTTTTAAAGCCACTTGGCCAGTTTTCTGGCTCCATCCCCTTTTGTGCTAGAAATGCAACTACCCATCTTTCCAGGCCTATTCCTGAGCATCCACTCCAAAGCTGGCTTTTCTGTGCTTTTATGTTAAATGCTTTAATGTATTTGTCTCCTACAATGGAAATATTTTGTATTTCAAGCCATTCCTTGCTTCGATCTCCACGATATGGCAGATAAGCTTCAAAATCAATGGTGCCCTTTATTTCATTTTCTTCTCCGCCAGCTATACCTGCTTGTTGGAGATAGAAAGGCGTGACTCTTGCCATTCTCCATTCCAAGTCGAGTATGTTGTTGAATACATGTCTGTATCTTTCAATGAGTTTTTCTCTTATTTCTACGAGCTGTTCTTTTGTTCCAATATAAACAATTTCTATCCTATGAAATTCATCGACTCTTTCAATTCCATGCTTTCCTCCAGCTTCGTATCTGTCAGAAGGTGTTGAATGGTCAAATATGAGTAATGGCAGACTCTCTTCAGCTATAGTTTTTCCAGATAGCGCAGCATATATATTGGGACATTGAGCATAGCATACTCCAGTTTTAGGTGGTTTTAAGTTCTTCAAAAGCTCTTTTTCATCAACTTGCTTAATTATCTTTAACAAATCAACAAACTTTTCCCATTCTTCTATTTCCCTGCTTTTTGGCTCACATATATAATATATTTCTCCTGGCATTCCTTCAAGATGGCCTGTTCTTATCCATGTGGCAAAGGAAACATGCATTGGTTGAATAATTTCTTTAAAGCCCAGNGGCCTAACAACCTCTTGCAAAGCAATTTTCTCCATTGCCCTCATTATGGCGGCTGCTGGAGGAAAATAAAACCATTTTCCTTTGCTCATCAACTTAATCCATCCTCGCTTCTGCATTTCTTCTGAAGGATCTTTATCCCATACATGTTCTTTCTCCTCGCTTTGCCATAAAAGCTGCCAGTATTCCTTTTTTCCCTCATAATACTGTTTGTCTATTTTTTCCCTAACAAGTCGGATCATTCTGTCTACATATCCCTCTCTCAAAAAATCTTCTTCCTTATTTACTATCTTCATTACAACGATTTTATCATCTACCTTCAAATCGGCAAAGGGTATGGAAATCTCTTTCAAAGGCTTTTTTTCTACTTCAAATTCAATTTCATATTCATCAACATGAATGCCTCTTAATCCTATCTTGCGTTTCCCAAAAAATATGGCAAGTTGTTTATACAGCTGGAGAATAATCTGATGACTCCTTTTTTCATGAGACAATATATGAATTAGCAATTTATCTCCTTCAATTTTTAATTTTAAATCAGCACCAACATCTATATTTTTTACAAATTCCTGCAATTCATCTGCAATCTCCTCTGCTTCCCTGCTCAGTTGAATGCTGCATTTCAAATCAAATTTCATAAAGGATAAATACCAGGGAATTTAAATTTGTATTCATGTTTTTCCAAACCTTTATTTTATCTTTTATATTTCACATTGTGGAACTGAAAGAATTGCACGAGAAAAAAATAAAGGAAATACTCGATGAAAAGCAATTGTGGAATATGCCCATTCTGGATAAGGAAGCAGGCGTTGAAGAAGTTTTATCTGTTTTAACTGGCAGAGACCATGTATGGATTGTTGAAGAAAAGGGAAGTAAAAAATTATGTGGGGTTATAACAGAAAGTGATATATTGCGCCTTTTAGCTCCTCACCATCTCCCAAAATATGTTTTTGGCAAAAGATATGGAATATCTTTACATTATGGCACAGCCAAGAAGGCAAAAGATATAATGCATAAGCACCTCATAAAATGCTCATTGGAGGATAAAGTTGGAAATGTGCTTGCTAGAATGGTTAACGCAGGCATAAGAAGATTACCAGTCGTTGAAAAAGATGAAATAGTCGGAGAAATTACAGTTCATTATATCCTTCAGATATTGTTAGGCAAGAGATAATGTTGCTGGAAATAGGTATAGCGTTAGTACTGGCAAAATTAGCAGGCTATGCATTAGAAAGAGTAAAGCAGCCAGCTGTCATAGGAGAAATTGTAGCAGGCATAGTAATTGGGCCATTTATAGCAGGTAAATTTTTTGGAATAGAATATTTATCACCGATAACAGAAGGAATGGGGCAAATTGGAATAATATTGCTTCTTTTCATCTCCGGCCTTGAAATTGGTGTGGATGAAATAAAAACAGCAGGAAAAAAAGGAATGTTGACATCGATGTTTGATGTTTCTGTCGCATTTATTTTCGGATTTATAGCCGGATATTTGTTAGGATATGATGTAAGAACTAGTATAGCGATAGGTAATATTTTGGTTGCTACAAGCGTTGGCATAACAGTAAGAACTTTAATGGAAATGAATGCACTGCACTCAAAGGTTGGAGAGCTTATTTTGACAGTCGCGGTGTTGGACGATGTTCTCGGCATTTTAGTTCTTTCCTTTACATTAGGAAAAGGACAGCCAGCTATGCTTCTTGTAAAGGTTTTCATATTTTTCCTTGTATTTTTAATTGGTGTATTCATAATGAGCAAGATTAAAGACATTAAGTTTCATGTTCCCAGATTTGCACTAACTGCTGCAATTTCCTTTGCATTTATATTTTCAGCATTAGCATACGATCTTGGACTGGCTGCAATAACAGGTGCATTTTTTGCAGGTTTAATATTGAGCAATTCACCTCAAAGGAGAAGAATAAATGACTTTACAAGGCAGATGGGAGAAGTATTTTTCATTCCCCTCTTTTTCATATGGGTTGGAGCGTCTTTTGACTTCTATGCTTTGAAAGATATAGGGCCACTCGTTCTACTCTTTATTCCAATGGCTTTCATAGGAAAAATCATTGGATGTTCAACAGGAGCAAAATTGTGTGGATTTAGAATGAGAGATGCGCTGGCTGTGGGNGTGGGCATGATTCCAAGAATGGAAGTGGCTTTAGTTGTGGTGACAACAGAAATAACAATGGGTGTATTCAGTGAGGCGTTAGCTCATCAAGTATTAGCTGCCACAATATTGCTGGTTATACTTTCATCACTAGTTACTCCTGTACTGCTAAAAGTGGTTTATAAGGAAGAAAANGANAATAAGGTAGAACAGAGTGGCTAGCTTTTCCCTCTATAAATCCTTTTCAATCTTTCGCAAATGAAATCCAGAGCATTTTGCAAATTTTTGCGATTATCCCATCTTTTTATTATTTCCTCTGGTTTTTTAATTTCTCCATAAAATTTTTTTATGTTTGGTATGGCTCTTGTTACATTATCGACGATAGTAACATCTGCATTTCTTGCTGTTCTTGAGAGAGGATTTAAATCAACAGTTAAAACAATTTTTCCCATTTTTTTCAACGCCTCACATCTATCTCCATCTTCCAGAGGCACGAGAATAACATCTCCGCTATATATACCTTCATAACTGCATATTGCTCTATCATGCTCCAAGCCAGGAATGCGAGCNTCTCCTTCTAGGCCAAGTATGTTTTTTCCTCCTTTTTCTTCGAGCACTTTGATTATTTTTTTGATTCTCTCCTTCACTTCTGTGAAATAAATTTACTTCTATTTTTGTCTTCGCTATTTCAGCAAGTTTAACTACTTCGTCTGCAACCAAAGCAGCAACATTCCCATTTACAGATATAACTGGATGTTTTGCAATTTTAAGGTAGGAAGCCGCCACTTTTGATGCCTCAATGGCAAAATGCTGGCTCTTCTCGCCGATTAAATAATCAAAAGCCTCTCCTCTTCCATGAGCTATCAAACCAGTAATGTGAACAATGCCTTTTTCAACACCTTCTGCAATTTTCTGGCGGAGCATCAAACTTTCATAGCGAGGATGACTCTTGGGAATCATAAGAATAGAAGGCAAAGGAAAAATAAAGATTTGCATTGGAAAATGATTTATTGCCATATGCAATTCATTTCATATGAAGGAAAAAATAATGGCTTTTATCCTCGTTATTCTTGTGTTGCCTGTTGTTACAAATCCGATAATTTTTCCTAGAGAAAAAATAGTTGAAAGAAATGAAATGGCAGAAAGCATTGGCTCATTCATCATACAATGGCAGAAAAGTTATGGAAGACTGCCATGGTGGAGTGCCCGCTATGAAGGGCCGCAGCCTGTTGGTGATTGCGACGGCGACGGAAAAAATGAGCTACTTATAGGGGGAAGAGATCCTTTTCTTCGAGTAATGAAGTATGATGAAAGCAGAAAAACATATTATGAGGCAGCGCGTATCATAGATCCTGTTTTTGGCATTGGTTA
>MTNE01000186.1 GCA_002011355.1 Thermoplasmatales archaeon JdFR-43
GCATGATGATATAGGTTATAACCATCCTGCAAAACTGCGCTATCCACTTTAGCAGCCATTCTGCTTGCATATTTTATCTTGGCTGCATCTACTTCAAGCTTTTCTGCTTTCTTTTCTATCTCCTGCAATGTTCTGGAAGCCATTCCTTTCCCGCCAGCAACAGCTATTCCATGTTTTTCCAAAGCTTCTTTCAATGCAGCAGTTGTAACAGTTGTTGTGCCTGAAGAATGCCAGTCATAGCCCAACACGCATGAAAATGCCTGAAACCAGTAGGGGTTGGAGATTAACTCCAGAAATTTCTCCTCACCATATTCATATATGATAATAGCAGAGATGGCATCAGCTAATCTNACCATTCTTTGATACAACCAGCGAGGCGCTTTTCCATAATGCAACGGCAGATTTGCTACGCCTGTTTTTACCACATATTTAAATCAGTTTCAATTTAAATTATTTGGTATTTCCCTTCATCTTGATGAATTCATCCAGTGTTAATATTTTGCCCCTTTCCTCCTCTTTTTCTCCTTTTTTTTCTATTCCCAGCAATTTCTTGAATTCCTCTTCGCCTATTATTTTCAAGCCAAGCTCTTTTGCCTTTTCATATTTGCTCCCTGGCTTTTCTCCAACTACAACATAATCAACATTCCTGCTCACACTATTTGCNACTATTCCTCCCTCCTTCTCCACTAATTCTTTTGCTTCTTCTCTTGAAAAATCTTTCAATGCTCCAGTAAAAACAAAAACCTTGCCTTTCAGCTTACCTTTCTCTTCCTCGTATTCCATTTTAACTCCAAGCTTCTTCAATTCCTCTATCTCCTTCCTGTTTCTCTCCTCCCTGAAAAAATTGACTATGCTGCTGGCCGTTTCTGGTCCAATTTCTTTAATAGCAAGTAATTCCGCTTCCGTTGCATTCATTAGCCTATCAATGCTCTTGAACTTCTCTGCCAATATACGGGCAGTGTGCTCGCCAACATTTGGTATTCCTAAAGCGAATATGAGGCGAGCCAGCCCTTTATTCTTGCTCTTTTCTATTGCCTCAATTAAATTTTTAGCAGATTTTTCAGCAAAACGTGGCAAATGCAGTAAATCTCTTTTATTAAGCCTGTATATATCGCTTATTCTTTTTATCAATCCTTTTTCAACAAGAAGCTCAACTGTTTTGCCCCCCAAGCCTTCAATATCCATTGCATTTTTTGATGCAAAATGCTCTATACTCCTTTTAAGCTGAGCTGGACATGACAGCCCGCCAGTACATCGATAATATGCTCCTTCCTTAACAACATGACTCCCGCACACTGGACATCTCTTTGGCATTCGAAACTCTTTTTCTTTTCCGGTTCTTTTCTCTTTAATAACTTCAATAACTTCGGGTATAACATCTCCAGCTCTTGCCACCTTTACCCAATCGCCAATACGTATGTCCTTCTCCTTAATATAATCCTCATTGTGCAACGTTGCCCTTGAAACTGTCACACCCTTCACATCAACAGGCTTTAGTAGTGCAACAGGGGTCAATGTGCCTGTTCTCCCAAC
This sequence comes from Thermoplasmatales archaeon JdFR-43, assembly GCA_002011355.1. GTDB lineage: Archaea > Thermoplasmatota > E2 > UBA202 > JdFR-43 > JdFR-43. The sequence continues at coordinate 1,534 of MTNE01000186.1, forward strand.
GCCTACAACAATATCCAGAATTTGTGTTTCCTCCTTACGTGGAGGGAATTTATATGCTAAAGCCCATCTCGGTGAGCGGGTTTTTGCTCCAAGCTTCTCCTGATAATCGAATCTATTGACTTTTATTACAACTCCATCTATCTCATATTCAAGCGATTCCCTTTTCTCCTCCATTTTTTTGTGATATTCTATAGCCTCCTCAATATTTTTACATAGCTTTGCATAAGGATTTATTTTAAGTCCCCATTTTTTCATTGCCTGCAAAGCCTCCCATTGGGTTTCTATTTTAACACCATCTGCCTCGTAATGCATAATTTCATAAAAGAAAATATCCAAGGGACGTTCAGCAGTTTCTCTGGGATCAAGGCGACGTAAAGAACCAGCAGCCGCATTTCTTGGGTTTGCAAGCGGCTCCTCTCCACGTTGTATCAATTCTTTATTAAATTCTTCAAAGTCTTTTATATGCATTATAACCTCGCCCCTCACAGCAAGCATCCTAGGAACTTTTAATTCTTCGCCTCTTAGAACTAGCGGCACAGCTCTTATTGTTTTGATGTTTTCTGTTACATCCTCCCCATTTATACCATCTCCTCTCGTTGAGCCTCTCACATATCTCCCATCCTCATAAATTAGCTCAACGCTAAGCCCATCTAGCTTTGGCTCTGCAACATATTCAACACTTTCCACTCCAAGCTCCTTTCTAACTCTTCTGTCAAAAGCCCTCACTTCCTCTTCCTTATGAGCTGTGTCTAGGCTGAGCATCGGCTTTACGTGACGAACTGTCTTGAATTCTTTGGCGGGAGGAGCTCCAACACGCTGTGTTGGAGAATCAGGGGTTATAAACTCTGGAAACTGCTCCTCAAGGCGGCGCAATTCTTCCATTAATTTGTCATATTCTTCATCTGAAATCTCAGGCTTATTCAAAACATAATAAAGATAGTTATGCCTCCATATTTCCTTGCGAAGCCATTCTATTCTTTTTTTCGCCTCCTCCCTAGTAAGCTTTTTTTCCATACTTAAAAATGAATATGTGACAATAAAAAACTTTTGTTTCTGCCCGAGTTGAGAAAAAGTTTTACTTAAAATTGAATGAATAATGAAAGAAGGAGTGGTTATTAGCCTCTTTCATTCGTTACTCCTTTACTGAGTGAATTTTTTCATTTTGATAAAATTCATTTAAAATTGAATAACACAGCCTGCTTTTCCATCTTCTTTAATTTTTCTGCCTCCGCATAAATTTCTTTTGCTTTATCNCCGACAATGAAAGTCAATTCTTCTTCAGTTAAATCAAGTTTTGCAGCCAGCCTCGCAGCAATGTCTGCATCCACAAACATTTTTTTAAATAATGGCAACATCTCCAGTGCTTTTCTGCTTGAACAATGCATTGCTCTGCCTATTTTTTTTGCTATGCTCAGGCGGGTTTGTCTGTATAGCTTGCTTGCAGCCATGCTTCGCAGCCATTTTGGAAAATGATATGTGGTGAAGCCTCTGTATTCATGTTTTTTTGCTACTGCTATACCACCTGTCATCAGTTCTGAAGCATAGCCCCATAAGCCATAGTATTGCCTCCTCCATACCCTGCCCAGAAATACATCCGCTCGCGATAAAAATTCATATGCTCTTGCCAAATCATCAGGATATTTATACTCCATGGGCAAATTTTCATCAATCCACAGAATTAAATTATCTGGCGATTCATCTATGCGCCATGCTTCCCTTATCGCAGTCCTCATCTCCTTTGCTTTCAGTATATTTCTCAGGCCAGTGAAAATTTCCCTCTCCCTATCCCTATAGCCAAGATGAGAGAGCATACCTCTTGTAATTCTTTTTCCGTATGCTATTGACTGTAAATCATTTATTGCACTTCTTACATCCCCATCGCATCTTCTCGCTATTTCATTTATCACTTCTGGATCAGCCACTATACCTTCCATCTGGCATATTTTTTTAAGCAAGGAAGCAATTTCTCTGCTACTTACTTTTTTAAATTCTATTGACTTGCACAGATTGCGAAGTTCGGCTCCACTTCCTTTTATCAATTCATAGTAATCATTGGCAATCAAAATAATGGGTTGTTTTGTCGCCTTTATTGTTTCAATTATGGCTCTTTTCCCTCCAAAGTCACCGGCCTTTTCATATAAATTATCTGCTTCATCCAAAATGATAAGTTTTCTTGCTCCTTCCTTTGAAGAAATAAATTTGCCATCGATGCTCAGCACTTCATGAATAGCCCCTGTCAAAGCAATCTTTCTTATTATTTCCCTGTTTCTTTCATCACTTGCATTTAATTCAATTACTTCCCATTTAAAATCATTGGCTAGGGCATAGGCGGAAGAGGTTTTTCCAACACCAGGCTTTCCATATAAAATGGCGGCTTTTTTACTTGGTTTACCCTGCTGCCATTCTCTTGCCCATTTCAATAATTCCTCTTTTGCAGCCCTATTCCCAATAACATTTTTCAGACTTTTGGGCCTGTATTTTTCTGTCCAGTTCATCTATCTAATTCAAAATCCTGCCAGTAAATATCTTTTTTGAATTCTTCTCTTATAATATCTCCAAGCTTTGTGGGAATTCTTAATCCATACTCCTCGTAAACTTCCATTCCATCTCTTGTTATATAGGTTGGATTGAAGGGGTCAAAATCTGGAGGAAGTTTAATAAGCTGATATTCATATTCTCCAGTTTCCGGATTTCTTATACAAATTCTGTAGTTGTATTTATTCAAAACAGTATAACTTCCTTGCAATTTACTAACCAAATCCCTATAATAATTAATGCTGTTTTTCAGCTCCTTGAGTTCGTTTTCCAGGGCTTCGATTCTCCTCTTATATTCATCTAATTCTCTTCTGAGTCTTTCATTTTCGTATCTCAGCGCTTCCTCGCCATATATCGTCTGACCGCCTTCAAGATGTGCAATTTTCATCTTCAGGAATTCGTTTTCTCTTCTAAGTTCAGTGAGCCAGTCAAGCAACTTATCATTTGCTGGCTTTTCCTCCAATTTTTTCAATTTCTCTTCAAGTTCTGTAATAATTTTCTTATATTTTTCCAACTCGCTCTCCTCCTGTGTTTCTACAACTTCTTCCTGCTGCGTCTTCGCCTCTGCATTTGCAGCTACTTCCTCTTCCAATTCTTCTTCCTCGGGCTTGGTGGTAAAAATCATTATCCCAATCCAGACTAATAAAAACGATAGAAGAATGAGTATTGTGATGGTTATGTTGTCAATCATATATTTCTACTACATATAATGCTTTTTTTATTTCTATACTTTTCGCTTTTTGACCCTTCATATTTTCATTTCTCAGCTTTTTGCTTTTCCAAAGCTTCTTTTATCTCGCTCACCACTTCTGGATTGCGAAGCGTTGTTATATCGCCAATTACTTCTCCTTTCTCAGCCAGTCCCTTCAATATCCTCCTCATTATTTTGCCGCTCCTTGTTTTAGGCAAATCGCTGACAAAAAGAATGTCATCTGGCTTTGCAGTTGGGCCAATTACTTTAACAACATGCTTTATTAGCTCTTTCTTCAGCTCTTCANTCGGCTCAACACCTTCTTTTAGCACCACATAAGCAAAAGGCACCTGTCCTTTGATTTCGTGTGGTATGCCTACAACTGCCGCTTCCGCCACGCTTTCATGACTAACTAAAGCACTCTCCACTTCTGCTGTGCCTAAACGATGGCCAGCAACATTTATCACATCTCCTATTCTGCCAAGAAGCCAGAAATAGCCGTCTTCGTCAATTACTGCCCCATCTCCAGTATAGAATTTGCCGAAGCCATATTTACTCCAGTANTCTTCCACATATTTCTCATGAGCATTGTATAATCCACGCAACATTGAGGGCCATGGTCTCGTTATAACCAGCTCTCCTTTCTGACCAGGCGGGCATATGCCATTTTCATCTCTTACTTCTGCCTTCA
>MTNE01000090.1 GCA_002011355.1 Thermoplasmatales archaeon JdFR-43
TCTATCTCCACACCTGCATCCCCTAGATTCAAAACATATCCTTTTAAATTTAGTTGAGAAGCAACTCTGTAAACAAAGGGGCGGAAACCAACACCTTGAACAATGCCATTTACTTTTATTCTCGCAAGCACAAGGAAAAATGTTTTGCATATAATAATTTTGGCGATTGATGTAATGAATGATTTTGTTTTGTTGGTTTCCAGACAGCAAAAACACAAACACTTTTGTCTATAACTTCATAAAATCTTTATTCTCCTTCTCTTTTATTTTTATGCCAAAATTTGTTATTAAAAAGGATGGAAGAAAAGAGGAATTTATTCCAGAGAAAATTGTTGTTGCTGCCATTAAAAGTGGAGCCACACCAGAAATAGCAAGAAATATAGCAAAGAAAGTTGAGGCAATAGACAAGGAAGAGATTGAAAGTAAAGAAATAAGGGAAATTGTTTTACATGAACTGGAGAGTGTTAATCCAAAATGGCAGGAAAGATGGCTATCATACGACAAGCAGATAAAGAGACTTTACAAGCATTATAAAAATGGATTATACGAATAAATTTTTTTATTTCTTTTTCTCCTCGCCGAGTTTATTTAATATCTTTTCCACTATTTTCATGAATGCATTACTTGCCTCGCTATTTTCTTCCACAAATGGCTTTCCAATGTCGCCACCAATAACAATCTTCTCATCTATTGGGATTCTGCCAAGAAAATCAACTCCAAGTTCATTAGCTGCTATTTCGCCGCCTCCTATCTTAAATAAATCTATTTCTTTACCACAGTGCGGGCATTTAAATCCGCTCATGTTTTCTATAATACCGAGTATGTGCATATTTAACTGTCTGGCAAAATTCACTGCTCTTCTGCTATCAAGCAAAGCAACATCCTGAGGGGTGGTAACAACAATGGCATTACTTTGCTTTATGATTTGCGCTATACTCAGTGGCTCATCTCCTGTGCCAGGGGGCAAATCAACGATCAGGAAATCTAAATTGCCCCACTTTACTTCTCCAATAAATTGTTTTATTGCTGTCATTTTTAATGGGCCTCGCCATATAACAGGCATGTCTTTACCCAGCATGAGAGCCAGAGAAATAACTTTTAGATGAGGTCTTGCTTTGATTGGTTCCATTCCCTCTTCATCACCATAAACACTTTCATGCTCTATACCAAGCATTTTAGGTACATTTGGGCCATGTATGTCTGCATCAAGCAATCCAGTTTCATATCCTTCCATTGCAAGTGCAGCAGCTAAATTAACGGCTACAGTTGTTTTGCCAACGCCTCCCTTTCCACTTAAAATAGCTATTTTATGCTTTATGTTTTTCATATTCTCTTCTATTTTCTTGTCTAACTCCTTCATTCTTTCTGCCATTTCCATGGCTCGCTAAGCAAATGACAATAATAAAATTTATGTTTAGGTTAGTCTTTCATATTCATGAATAAGATTGCATTTGCGGTTGCGCTGCTCATGGTAGCATCATTCATAGCATATGATTACAGCATAAATGCTGAGGATTTGCCTTCTGTGGTATATGTGGATGATGATTTCGATACATCCACAGAAGGATGGAATGTCACCCATTTTAATAACATACAGGATGCAATAAATGCTGTTGCAGAAAACGGAACCATATATGTTTATGATGGCGTATATTACGAAAATATTGTTATAAATAAAACGTTGCAACTTATTGGAAAAAATAAGCCGAAAATAGAAGGAAAAATAGTTGTAAAGGCAAATGGAAGTATAATCAAAAATTTTGAGATGGCAGGTGATTCCACACAATCAGCAATACTGCTCAATGCCTCATTATGTCTGATTCAAAGATGCACCATTTATAATTTCAATTATGGAATAGAGATTGTTTCAGATAACAATACAATAACAAAATGCAATTTCATGAACAATTCATACGGAATATACTCAACTGGCCATTCCAATCAAATTTACCTAAATAATTTTATTGAAAATGATGTAAGTGCCTGCGATTCCGGCATCAACATGTGGTATAATGAGACAATGCAAAAAGGGAATTACTGGAGTGACTTCGACTCGCCAGCAGAAGGAGCATATGACAACGATAGCGATGGCATAGTTGATACGCCATATAACATTCCATGTGGCACAGGCGTTGATGAATATCCTCTGATAAATAGTATCGATTTGTTCATTCCATCAATAAATACCTCCATTAATGGAAGCATGGGTAACAATGGATGGTTTGTAAGTAATGTAAGTGTAATGATAAACGCTTCTGATAATGAGACANACATAGCATATGTAAATTACAGTATAAATGGAATATGGTATCAGAGTAACAACGCTTCCTTTAATTTTACATTAGGAGAAGGAAAATACGAAATAGAATGCTATGCCGTTGATGGGAATGGAAATGCTGGAAGAATAGAAAAAATCGTTGTTGGCATAGATATTACACCCCCTTCAATTTCCTATACTCTAAGTCCTCCTTCACCCAATGGCAACAATGGATGGTATACGAGCAACGTTGAGATTTCATTGTATGCAAGTGATTCAACTAGTGGAATTGATGAATTAAATTACAAAATAGATGAGGCAGGATGGCAGGATTATGCAGGATTTTTCTCAGTAAATGTGGAGGGAAATTACACAGTATATTTCAGAGCGATAGATATTGCAGGAAATGAGAAAATATTAAATATAAGTCTGAAAATTGATAAAACTTCTCCAGATATAAACATTGTTCAGCCAGAAGGAGGATTTGTAAAACAAGAATATGAGATAATATGGAATGCAAGTGATGAAGTTGATAATAATTTGGATGGAAACATCTCCATATTTTACTCCTATGATAATGGCACAACATGGCAGGAGATAGCAACAGGAATAAACAATACTGGCTCATACGTGTGGAATTCTTACGGCTTTTCAGATTCTGCCGAAGCATTGATAAAAATATTAGCTGAGGATGATGCAGGAAATGTTGGTGTAGCAATATCAAATCAATTTATTTTGGACAATACTCCACCCCACATAACAATCAAGCAACCAGTCGGAGGGAAAGCCTATGGAAAAGATGAATATGGAAACATTCTGATTGAAATAGAATGGGAAGCATATGATTCAATAGATGATGACTTAGATGGAAGCATAGACATATTTTATTATGATGGTTCTGCATGGTATGTGCTTGCTGAAAATTATGTCAATAGCGGGAGATATACAGTTAATGCAAAGGATTGGGAGGATGGAGATTATAAGATAAAAATATTAGCTGAGGATGATGCAGGAAATGTTGGTGTAGCAATATCAGCAAACTTTACCATTGACAAACAACCCCCTTCAATTTACATTTCAAAACCACTTACTGGCTATGTCTACATTAACTTATTTGGAAGAGAAATATTGCCTCCAATTCCTCTGCCTGTCTCACCTTATGATGTTGTTGTAATCGGCAAGATAACTGTGGAGGCTGCAGCCGCAGATGCCCATTCTGGCATACAAAGAGTGGAAATGGAAGCAGATGGAAATGTGTATCCGATATACAGCCCACCATATAAATGGGAGTGGAATCCTTCTTTTGGAGTACATACCCTAAAGGCTACAGCCTATGATAATGCTGGCAATTCAAAGAGCTACGAAATTGAAAAGGTGCTGTGTATCAATGTTTAAAGAATCTGATCGAACTCATAATTTTCCCATTCTCTTTCATTCAAAACAATATCCAGCTCTACTGGAGTGAGTACAGGTTTTTCAAACTTGGCTGCATCATCTATCGCCACCCTAGGGCAAGCTGTAGAAACATAACAATCAAAGCCGAGATAATTTACCTTTTCATCAATATTATCCATCATGATAATGCATCCTTTCTTGCCTTTCTTTTCAATGAGTTTTAAAATTTTTCTGGCAAGTTGAAGGCGGAGTTGCCCAATTTTGTCTGTTACAATTATTCCATATTTTTCTGCTTCAATAGCTTTAGCCATTGCTGCATATCTCTGCTTTATTATTTTTGCTGCAGCATTGGTTATCTCTTCCCTCAATATTTCTTTACTTACTGGATTTGCTGCCACAACAGGCTTTTTAGTTGCAATGTACAGACCAACTGGATGGAATAAACCATCTCCTATAAAAAGAAATGAATCTATATGCCTCGTTATCTGCATAGCAGGCGTAAAATCACAGCCTAAAATCTGTCCATCATATTTTGTTCTCCTGCTTTTCCTGCCAATAAAAACCTCATATCCTCTCTTTTCAAGATATTCTTTACATTCCTCCAGCCTGTGAATGAATGGAGTTATGCTAACAAGCCCTATTTTATTTCCTTCAAGATATGGCAGAGCATTTCCGATGAAATCTGCATTGAATTCATAAAATGCTTCGATGAAGGAAACTGGTGGCAAATANTTCCTCCTCAAGTAAGGCATTTCTGCCTCACCAATACATATGACTCTATCGATACTCTCAATTTTTCTAAAATCACATGCTCCATAGCATGAATCAGCAAGAAAAATTGCATCTATGTTATTCTCCTTCAAAAATTGTAAAATTTCATAGCCATATGGCTGCAGGCCTTCTGGCATTTTAATTGCTATTCTTTTTCCTTTCCTTGCTTCCTGCAAAAGCTTTTCCTCGTCTATCTCATAATATTTTAACTTCATCGTCCACCGCTATGTTAACCAGAGTGTTTATCTTCATTCCTATTTTTTTCTCTATTTCCTCTTTTCTGCCCTTGTTTATTGCAATAAATATACCTTTAATCACCACACCCATCTCCTTCAATGTTTCAACAACAGCTATTAGTGTTCCTCCTGTGCTAATGACGTCATCAACTATAACAATCTCATCTCCTTTTTCTATGCCATTTATGTAAAGCTTTGCCTCACCATATCCGGTTTTCTGCACAACTTCTATCTCGCCCGGCAATCCATATTTTCTTTTTCTTATTATTGTGAATGGAACACCAGTTTTTATTGAAAGAAGAGATGCTATAGGAATTCCCATTGCCTCCATTGTCACTATTCTTCGGCATGATGGCATTCTTTTTGCAATTTCTTCAACAACTTCGTTCAGCAAAGATGGTTCAATATAGGGTATTCCATCTGTAATTGGATGTACAATATAGTTGTAGTTCCCTTTTTTCACAATAGGCGCTTTTTTTAGCGAATCAATCAGCTTTTCCATTTCATCACCTTCATTAAATCCTCAACAAATTTATTAATCATTTCTCTGCTGACATGAGGCATAACGACAACCCTTATAATTTCATTCTCCTCATCAAATCCAACATACCATTTCTGCCCTTTAAGCTTCTCTGCTACTTCAAAAGCATTTTTTACTTTTATAGCAACCAAATTCAGCTCAGGCTCAATATATTCAATNCCGGCCTTATCAAGCAGATTCGTTAGCCATTGCGTATTTTCCATGCATCTTTTTG
>MTNE01000164.1 GCA_002011355.1 Thermoplasmatales archaeon JdFR-43
AAAGGCCAGACAAAAGGAGTTATTTTTGAAGTTTACATTCCAAAATGATATTTAATTGCCATACTCATATAGGCGATGCTTTTATTAAGCTACCACAAAAGAAATTCAGTGTGTATGAACTTGTTGCCCCTCCTGATGGATTAAAGCATAAGATGCTGGAGAAAGCGAGCAAAGCTGAAATTTTAAATGGAATGAAAGAAGCAATAAGAATAATGGAATCTTGTGGAACAGATGTATTCATAGATTTTCGGGAAGGAGGGATAGAAGGCGTNGAGTTGTTGAAGGAAGCTATTAAAAATAGCAAAATCAAGGCGATAATTCTTGCACGTCCAAGAAATATGAAATATGATGAAGAAGAAATGGAAAAATTGCTTGATATAAGCCATGGGATAGGCATAAGCAGTATTGCAGACTGGGATTTTGAAGAACTGGAAATGATAACCCGTCATGTTAAAGAAAGAAAGAAAATTTTCGCAATGCATGCAAGTGAAGATAAAAGAGAGGACATAGGCAGAATTTTAGATTTGGCACCACATTTTTTGGTTCATTTATGTAAGGCAACGGAAGAGGACATTAATGAAGTGGCAAATAAAAAAATAGGCGTTGTTATATGTCCGAGAGCCAACAAATTTTTTGGTTTGGAGCCNCCTATCACTTTACTACTTGAAAAAAATGCCTCTGTTATGCTTGGTACAGATAACGCCATGATTGTAAAGCCAGATATTATTAAAGAGATGAATTTTTTGATAAAAAATTATGATGTGGAAAGAGAAATAGCTGTTAAAATGATTTCAAATACTCCTCTAAAAATATTTGGGGAAATTTTAAAAAACCATGTGCATTCATAACCCAATGAAAAAGCTGAAAGTAAAGGATGTAATGAATAAGAATCCAATTGTTGCAGAAGTCCCTGGCAATAGGGAGGATGTACTCCGTATTTTCGGCAAATATGAAGTATCAGGTGTGCCTGTTGTTAAAGCTGGAACAAGGCAATTTGCAGGAATTGTTACAAGAAATGATATTTTTAAGCATCCGGAAGAAAACCAACTTGCTTTAATAATGAATCGCAACCCAATNACGATTTCTCCTGAAGCAAGCTTGAGAAAAGCTGCAAAAATATTTTATGAGAAAAGAATACATGGAATCCCTGTCGTTAAGGGCAACAAACTTGTTGGCGTTATCTCNCCNACAGANATNCTTAAAGTTATTGCTGAAAAAGGAAAAGATGTTGTGGAAAATTATCTCTCACCTGTTTTCATTCCAATTTATCAGGATACACCCTTGCCAGTTGTAATGAAGATTTTCCGTCTTACGCATGCTTCTGCTTTGCCTGTTCTGGATGAAGAAGGAAATCTCGCTGGCATAGTGGCAGATGGAGATTTATTTACTTTTTCTCATTTGCATGAAACTGTAGTGAAATCAGATTTAGGGCTAGGAGAAGATGAGGACATATGGACATGGGAAGGTATAAGAGATGTGATGCGTCTCTATTATGAAACATCAAAGATACAGTTGCCTCCTGTTCCAGTGAAAGAAGTAATGGTGAAGGATGTAATCACAACATATGTGAAAGCAAAGATATCAGATGTAGCAAAGAAAATGCTCGAAAATGATGTTGACCAGTTGCCTGTATTAGACGAAAATGACGATATTATTGGAATGGTTTATGATGTTGATTTAATGAAAGCTTTGCTGTGATCGTATGGACGCATATGAAAAGATAATGTCTCTGGCTAAAAGGCGGGGATTTTTGTATCCTTCATACGAAATTTATGGTGGAGAAGCTGGATTTTATGATTATGGGCCGCTGGGTATACTAATGAAAAACAACATCGAAAATAAATGGAGGGAATTTTATCTGCTTAGGGAAAAATTTTTTGAAATATCCACACCAGTTATTACTCCCTATGATGTTTTAAAAGCATCTGGGCATGTAGATGAGTTTATAGATGAAATTGCAACATGTAAAAAATGTGAGACAAGTTTCAAGGTAGAAGAATTGAAAGAGGGCAAATGCCCTGTTTGTGGAGGGGATGTCGAGAAAGGAGAACTCAATCTTATGTTTGAAACATATATAGGAGCAAAGAAGAAGGAGCAAGCTTTTCTCCGACCCGAAACAGCCCAGGGGATTTTTGTTGATTTTCCCTTGCTGTATGAATTTTTCAGGAAAAAAATGCCTTTTGGGGTCGTCCAGATAGGCAAAGGATTCAGAAACGAAGTATCGCCCAGACAGGGGATAATAAGGTTGCGCGAGTTTTCAATGGCTGAAGCAGAGATATTTTTTGAGCCAGATAATAAAAAGCATGAGAATTTTGATATGGTAAAAAATGAAGAGATGTTGCTGGTGACAGATAATGATGAAGAACTCAAAATAAGTATTGGAAAAGCAGTTGAAGCAGGCATAATAGGAAATGAAGCATTGGCATACTATATGGCAATCACGAAGAATTTTTTAACAAGTGTTGGAATAGATGAAAAGAAAATAAGGTTTAGGCAGCATAAAAAAGACGAGTTAGCTCATTATGCAAATGAATGCTGGGATGCTGAGATATATTCAGAAAGATTTGGATGGGTGGAGTGTGTTGGTATAGCTGATAGAGCAGCTCATGATCTTGAAGCCCATATGAAGGCGACGGGCGTGGATATGAGAGCATTTAAAAAATATGATGAACCAAGAAAAGTAAAAAAGAAAGTTATAAAGGCAAGGATGGACAAACTAGGCAAAACATTCAAACAAAAAGCAAAAAAGATAAAGGAAGAACTGGAAAAAATGGAAGTTAATGAGGNCATCGAAAAAATAAAATTGGTTGTGGATGGAGAAGAAATAGAAATTGATAGAGAATTTTTCAACATAGAAGAAGTTGAGGAAACTGAAACAGGAAAGAAATTTATTCCTCATGTAATAGAGCCCTCATATGGNATAGATAGAATCTTTTATTTTATTCTCGAACACAATTATAAAGAGACAGAAAAAGAGGGAGAAAGTTATATTTTGCTAACATTACCACCATATATCGCGCCAATTAAGGCGGGAGTTTTCCCTTTAGTTAATAAAGATGGTTTGCCTGAAATAGCGAGAGGAATTGAGGAAGAATTGAGAAAAAATGGAATAATGGCGATATATGATGATAGAGGAAGCATTGGCAGAAGATATGCAAGGATGGATGAAGTAGGAACACCCTTCTGCATTACAGTAGATTATCAAACGAGNGAAGATGATACTGTTACAATCCGTTATAGAGATACAACAGAACAGATAAGAGTGGATAAAAAGGAAGTTGCAGAGTGGATAAAGGAAAGAATTGAATGACCGTTTTCTTATTTTTGAAATTCATGTTATAAAATGAAAAGAGAGGGGTTATGGAAAATTAACTCTGTTTCTCCTGTTCTTCTTTCGCCCACATCTCCAGTTTTCTTTTTTTCTCCATTTCTCTTAATTCAACTCTCCTTATTTTTCCACTTATCGTTTTTGGCAGGCTCTCAACAAATTCTATTTCCCTCGGATATTTATAAGGGGCTGTCTGTTGCTTAACGAAATTCTGCAATTCTTTGATCAACTCTTCACTTGGTTNGTATCCCTTTGCCAGAACGACAAATGCCTTCACAATGTTTCCCCTTATTTTATCTGGAGATGCTACCACAGCTGCTTCCATGACTGCTGGATGTTTAACTAAAGCATCTTCTACTTCAAATGGACCAATGCGATATCCTGAAGATTTTATAACATCATCGGCTCTTCCTTCAAACCATATGTAACCATCTTCATCCATTCTTGCTAAATCGCCAGTTAAATAAAGTCCATTTACAGCAAGCTCCTCAATTGTTTTTCCATTCCAGTATCCTANCATTAAGCCAGGATGGCTGATAGGTACTGCAATCTGGCCAACCTGTCCAACTGGCACCTCATTGCCTTCTTCATCCACCAGTTTTATATCGGCCCCAGGCATTGGTTTACCCATTGAACCCGGCTTTACTTCAATGCCATCATAATTACATACTAGGCCAGAAGTTTCGGTCTGACCATAGCCATCGTATATTTTGATGCCATATGCTTTGTAAAATCTATCTATAACTTCTCTGTTTAAAGCCTCTCCCGCACTTAGAAATTTTTTCATATCACTCAAGTCATANCTTTCCAAATCCTCCTGAGCCCACATTCTGTATTCTGTTGGCGTAGCACATAGCCTATTCACCCTATACCTCTCCATTAACTCTAGATATTTGGCCGGATTGAATCTTCCATTATATATGAGTTGGCTTGCTCCNGTCGCCAGAGCAACACCTATTGGACTCCAGAACCATTTTGCCCATCCTGGAGATGTTGTAGCCCATAACAGCTCATCTGGCTTTGCGTTCCACCAGTAGATAGCATTGGTTTTTGAAAGGCAGTAAATCCATTTATGATCGTGCATGACTCCTTTCGGGTCTCCTGTTGTGCCAGAAGTATAATTTATCGTCATTATATCTGTTGACTTTATCTTTTCCTTTTCCAGATAGCGGGATTGTTTTGGTACCTCCTTTTCATAACTTATCCATCCATCCTTTTCTCCTCCAACAATAATGTAATTTTCTACCGGTATCTTGTCCCTTACTTTATCAACTTCCTCGGTGGAAGCTGTTGAGGCAATTATCGTTTTTGCCTGGCAGTTATTGGCTCTATATTCTATGTCCTTAGCCCTTAGCATATCGGGGCATGGCACCACAATAGCCCCTATTTTAAAACTTCCTATCTGGCTCACAAATACTTCTGGGAGACGGGGCATAATCACCATTATTCTATCCCCCTTTTTCATTCCTAGATTTCTCAGAAAATTTCCAAATCTGTTGGACTCATCTTTCAGCTCCCAGTATGTCATCTTTCTTTTGTTTCCATCAGCATCTTCGTAATAAACAGCTACTTTGCTTCTGTCCTTAGCATGTTCATCCACAACATCTGCAATGGAGTAATATTCCGGCACATCCCATTTAAAGTTTTTAACCCATTCTTCGTATTTGTCTGCCATGTTGTTGGAATATATTTTTTATTATTAATAGTTTCGACAGAAGAGTCAGCGGTTTAAATAATGAAAGAGAGAAATAGTGATTGCAATTCTTTTACGAGAACATTCATATGAAATAATTTTTTCATTTTTCAACAGCTCTCAAACATCACAATCTTTATTTCTTCTTCCACCATTACATACATGAAAAAAATATGTCCAGTATGTGAGGGGAACATGAAAAAAGTTGCATCAGGGAATGAACTGCCAGCTGTACCTTTTATAAAAATTCCGGAATGGATCAGAGAGGCAGATGCTTATGAATGTGAGAAATGCGGATACATAGGACTGTGGAGAGAAAAAAA
>MTNE01000134.1 GCA_002011355.1 Thermoplasmatales archaeon JdFR-43
TCCACTAACAATATGCTGCTGATAATGCATCTCCTCTGTATTTCCAAGATAATCAACTGCATACCATCTTATCTCATTCAATCCTTTATGGGTAAGATGAAGAGTAACGTTATGATTGCAGAAAGAACTATCCACCATAACATCTACGATTCCATTTCCATCGGAGTCCCACCATATTTCGTAATAAATTCCTTCTACTCCAACGCCTCCATTGCATCCATAATCTGTCGCATTGAGCCATATTGATGTAATTGGCGATACATACGTCAGTTTATTTCCATAGGCATCATATTCTCCATACCACTGCTGTGGTGAACCAATNTCTTTATCAGTTTGTGGAGGGGTATTATCTACAAAAACATATTGGTAATTGCAGCAACATCCGTCGCAATCACCGCATCCATCATGGCAACTATCGCAACAATCGCAGCCGCATTCACTGCCACAANCGCATCCACTGTGGGCACAGTCACATTCGCACTCGCAATTTCCATAATTATCTANACTGTAAAACTCTATTTTGTGTTTGCATTCATCTGGTATATTAAACGGACCTGTTCCATCCCCAAATGGCAAGCTAAAAGCAACATGACTCAAACCGAAGATGACACAATTNGTAATGTTAAAGCGTAAAGTCGTTGTGCCGTCTCCATTATCAAAGAAACCTAAAAACTCGACTTTGAAGTAGCAACCAGTTTCTGTTCCCACTTCCAGTGGCGAAAATGTAATTGTTTCTGTTATCAATCCTGCTTTGAGAAGGATTTTCATAGAATATCCAACATACGTTTTGTAAATCGATGGTATTTTAAATTCAAATATATCCCATTCTCCNTCTTTTATTCCCTCTCCTTCTGTTTCATACTTTATTCCATGAAATGGGTTACTAGTTGGATTTTCTACCAGATATATTTTATTATGAATATAAAGAGAATTATCTAAAGGATATAATGCATTTATTGTAAATGGATAATATAGAGTCCAATCTTTTTCTATGTCCCATGATTCTGTCTCCTCATTCCATATCATTATCTTATACCATGTCTCATCCACACCGCTTGTATAAGAAGAGCCTCCATTCCATCCACAATCTGTTGCATTAAGCCAAATTAAAGTGGAAGAAGTTATCCAGTCTCCTCTTTCATCCTGGTAAAATGGCTCACCATATTCTTTTGCGGTAGTTGGTGGCGAATTATCATGGCAAGCTATAGCATTTCTGCTAAGTGCAATTCCTGCTGTNGATAAAACCAACAAAACAACCACACACAATGCTTTACTTTTAATTAAAATTTTCATGTTATCACCTACCTTTTCTCCGAAAAACTAGAGAAAATCTTCTCTCCTACATTATACGTTTTTAAATCAACCATGCAAAAAAAACGAAAAGCATATATAAAGGTTATTAAAATAGCAATTTGCTATCAACTATTTGTAATTATTTCATCCCAATAAGTGACAAGGGCAAAATCGGTATCCTGATAATATTTAGATTGATATATCGGCAGTGGGAAATAAATACCTACTCCTGAATTGCTGCCATATTTGGCAAATATTGTCTCATTTATTGCATTCATTACTTCTTTTGCCTCCTCAATGCCTGTAATATTGTACACTTTTGCNGCAAAATTGTACAGATCGATATACTGTAAACTGAATGCTGTATCATTTCTCAAGTTCAAAACGAAACTGTAATTTTCTTCTGCCAGCGCTCTTGCAAAATCGTCTATTTTCTCTACTAGATAATCAAGTTTGCTCATATTCCAAGCGGCAAAAGATGAAGATAAATATCTGGTATATTCATATCCTTCAACCAATTTTATGCTTGCTCCTTCTGCGCTTAAATTAGAAAGCTCGCTAAGTACCTTTTCATGGGAAATAGAAGTGGCTAACATGACATTCTCACTCGCCACTAAATATTTTGTAACATCCTTCAAGCCATATGCAACCTCTACATTTCCCATGTAACAGGCTGAAAACAGCAATATATCCAACTTCAAGTCAGCTTTCTCTATCGCCTCTTTAATTTCGTTGACTGTTAACATATCTGCATCATTTCTATCAAAACTGACGCCCAACCATCCATTACCATGACCCCATATCTCCAGAATATAATGTTTCGCTGGATAATTTTTTTTGGCATACAAAATAAATTCCGCTAGAGTATCTTTATCCCCCATATTGCTTTCGTTCTCCGGAATTTTTATGGAATTATTCGTAAAAACATAAAGAAATGTGTCATTATTTTTTTCTCCATCAAAAAGTACAACGACTGCTATATTGGAATAATTGAAACGCATTATTTCATCCAGTTCCTTTTGAGCATACGTATACAAATCATTATCTCCATTGAGATATAACATAAACGTCCAGTTATATAATGTTTTATGGCTTGGTTCATTTTTGGCGGCTTCCTCCTCGCTTGTTTCAGTGAAGAATCTCCAGGTTTCGCTGAAGGTATAACTTTTTCCATCAAATGCTTCGATCATCCAGAAATATTCCTTTCCTTTTTCAAGCTGAAGATTTACAAATGTTCTATGTGTTTTTTTNAAAAGCTGCATATCATCTGGGCTTTCACCAATATAAACATAATAAATTAACTCGTCTTTATCTTTATCAAAAGCATACCATATTAGAGTAACATTAGAGAAAACTTTCGAGTCAGGGATAGGGTAGANAAGTTTTAATTCAGGCGGATCATTTTTAACCCCTTTGAATTTAAAAAGTTCTGAAAGTAATTTTTCTAAAGCAGTGGACTTCCCGGGTTGTGCTGCATATCCCGTGATACTACTAGCTAACAATAAGGCAGATGCAGTTAATACCGAAACTAAGGCNATTGCTTTCATTTTGCTATCAATTTGTATAACAAGATAGCATATATATAGTTTACTATCAATTTGCTAGCAATCTATTTAAAAAATTTAATTTTTCCTTATTGTTCTCTTTACTTCTCCACCACACACGGGGCAAATTTTCTGGTAATTTTCAAAAAATCTTCCACATGATTTGCATCTGAATTCCCAGTAAAACTTTTCTTTTATCCCTTCTTCAACAANNCTTCTGTACTCAATATGTAATTCCTTCGCCACATTTTGCATAGAATAATCATCTGTTAGCAGAGTAGCTTTCAAATGGTATGCTAGAGCTAATGCCTCAATATCTGCCCCACTTAAATTTGCTATATCTCCCGTTTTTCTTGCCGCCTCAATAACTTCTTTTATTGCATCTTCTGGCGGCTGCATGACTTTCATACCAATGCTTTTCATGTATTCGAGTAATCGCCATGAATGACCTTTAGGCTTTATCTCTTCCAGAATTTTAGGCGTCGTAACTATATCACTGCCAAAAAATTTGCCGGAAAGAATGGCGGAGGTGTCTAAAACATAGACCATATTTTGAAGATAACTGGCCTTTTATAACCTTATCTGAAAAATTTTTATACAAGTGTAACATAAAACTATATGGAAATAAAGATAGATGGCTGGAGATGCAACCTGACATTTTCTTCAGCTCATTTCCTTGTTGATTATTCAAAATGTTCTCGCTTACACGGGCATACTTATGCTGTGCATGTGATTTTGGAAGGAGAGGCAAAAGAGGGCATAATAATTGATTTTAGACTGGTTAAGAATGCAATCAGGAATATAATTGAGGAAATCGATCATAAAGTTATTATCCCGGAAAATGGGAAGTTTGAAATTGTCAAAGGAGAAGAAATAGAAATAAAATATGAAGATAAGAGGTACATTTTTCCAAAAGATGACTGCNTTTTTCTTCCAATATATTCATCATCTGCTGAAAACTTGGCAGCATATATTTTACAAAAATTTGTGGAATCAATAAATACAGACAATATAGACAAAATTGAGATAGGAATAGATGAAGGATTTGGCCAAGGGGCGTGGGCAAAATGGGAGAAAAAGCAGTCTGCTTGATTTCGGGAGGGATGGATAGCGCTGTGGCAGCAGCAATAGCAAAACATGAGGGCTACAAGATATATACTGTATCTTTCAATTATGGGCAGAGAAATAAAAAGGAGCTTGCAGCAGCAAAAGAAATAGCGGAATGGCTTGGAGCAGAGCATAAAATACTCAATGTTGACCTCCGCCAGATAGGAGGATCTGCATTGACTGATAACATTGAAGTGCCAGAGGAAGCAGAGGGTATCCCAGTAACATATGTACCAGCAAGGAATACAATTTTTCTTTCCTTCGCTCTTGCATATGCTGAAGTAATTGATGCAGATTATATTTTTATAGGGGTTAACGCCGTTGATTATTCAGGTTATCCGGACTGCAGGCCTGAATATATAGAGGCATTTCAGAAAATGGCTAATCTTGCAACAAAGAGGGGTGTAGAAGGGAGACCGATAAAAATAAAAGCACCCCTCCTATATTTGTCAAAAGTAGAGATAGTTAAAAAAGGATATGAGCTAGGAGTGCCATTTGAAAAAACATGGAGTTGTTATAGAGAAGGAGAAAAAGCTTGTGGTAAATGTCCATCATGTAGGTTAAGAATGAAAGCATTTGAAGAAGCAGGAGTGAGGGATCCAATTGAATATGAATAAAATAATCATCTGTATAATTGTTCTGGCATTAATTGGAGGATGTATTAAAAAAGAGGAGGAAAAAATACCTTCTGTATTCAGAACAGATTCTTTTAGAATAGGCGATGAAATAACATATGAATTATGGGGAAAAATGATTGTGAGAAAAGATGAAGGAGGATTTCTAATATATTCAAGCAAGGGAGAAGCAACTATAAAAATAAAGGAGGCGGTTGTAAAAGACGGTTTTGACAATGAATTTAATGTGGTCGATTTTTATATGGTATCGAGTGAGACACCATATAACTACACTAAAAAAGAAACAAAAGGTTTAGATATTGACATTGAAAAGCACGTTTACAGGCTTTATGATGGAAAAATGGCTGGCGGGATACTGAAAAGTGTAACAGTTCATCATGCGATAAACAGAGAAAGACATATAGAAATAAATTCCGTGCCTACAAATGATTTCATCGATTTTTTTCTTCAGAAAGATTTGAAGCCAGACATGAACGGAAGCTTTTATCATGAAGGAATGGAATTTACCTGGAAGGCAGTATATGACAAGAAAGTGGGTGCATTGAGAATAAATATTTCAGCTAATGCTTCCACTTCTCTTTCCATATGGATAAGGAATGGCTATCCTTTGCCGTATAGAATATCTTTCTCCAGTGATGATGGTATAAGATATAACGAATACACATATGTGTTGAAAAAATTTAAGAAAGGAAGTGGAAATGAATTTCATCTTGGAGACATCAACTACACCTCAAAAAGAAATAT
>MTNE01000032.1 GCA_002011355.1 Thermoplasmatales archaeon JdFR-43
GCAGAGAAAGAAGCTTCATAAGGCTAATGCTCCGCCCGATATTTTTCCATTATGAGAAGGGCTTCACACTGGTAAAATTCGGGGCGAATTATATATGGAGAGGAAAAAGTATTGGAGACTACGGCATGATGTTCCGTAACCAATATGGAATGATGCTTGGTTTTCTCGGCGTTCATATAAGAATTCGTCATAAACTGCAGCCAGATACACACATTTTCGTAGGAAATGCTTTATTGATTGCTGGAAAAGATAAACTGCTATAATGCTTTCCTTCCAAAAGTCATGAAACCTGTATGTAATATCCCACTTGGCTCTGGGTGGGTATAGCCGTACAGGCTTTTCCATCTTCTCTGCATGGTTTCAATGGTACAATAAACTTGCATTTCATTCTTCTTCATTTCCTCTATTGCCCTAATCTGCTCCTCTATATGTGGAGAATAAATTACTAGCCACCCTCCCGGCTTCAGGCGGCGCTTTGCTTTTTCAACAAGCAAATGGGCATCCTTCAAATCAAAAGTTATTAAATCAAGGTTTCTCTCCCTAGATTTTGCAACATCCTCATTTTTAATAACAATATTCTCCATTCCGCAAATTTCGATATTCCTTTTTGCTATCTCATAAAAGTCCTTCCTTTTCTCATAAGTATAAACTTTCCCTTTCTTTCCAACTATATTGCCTATGAAAATTGCAAGAAAGCCTGAGCCCGAGCCTGCNTCCAAGCATCGCCATCCGTAACTTAAGCCTGTTATTGCAACAATCTGACAGGCATCTTTGGGCATTACAATCTGAGCGCCTCTTTTGCACTTTTTCATTAAATCTATGATACTTGGCTTTACAGCAACAAATTTTGCTTTTTTTGTTTCAATTATGCTGCCATAATCAATGTTTCTCAAATCAATTTTACCAAACTCTGTATTATATACTCCGCCTTTTTTCAACAAAAGGCTGTTCCTGCTATTCAGAAGCAATATATATTCTTGCATATTTTCTTGCCTCCTTTAGGGCTTTCTTAGCTTCTTCATCATTAAGCAAATAGGGGTAGTTATATATTTTTGTAACCCTCTCATTATAAAATGGACGATTGCAATCTGGACAGCCAGAAGTTATAAAAGCTTCTTTGCTAAAATATGGTATTTCCATTTCACTAAGCTTTTCATCATCAAAATAAAATTTTCCTTTCCCTTTCTCAATAAAATATCTTGCAATCTGCATCGCTCTATACCTAGACAAATCAACTGCTGTAACATTTTTTGCGAAAAACGCAAATAATGCTATCTTTATTCCCTTTCTTGAAAGCTTTTTCATTAAATTTATCGCTTCCTCATCACTTTCACCAAGCCCAATAATTAAATGGCACGTCGCATTTCCAAAAATTTTCTTTGCATTTGCCAATGCCTTCATATAAGCATTCCATGATGGCACTCCTTTCTTCCATCTGTTGAATATTTCTTCAGTGGCGCAATCAAGCCCTATGCCAACTCTTTCCACTCCTGCATCATAAAGCATTTCCATTTCTTCTTTACTAATAGCAGTTATTGAAACAGATACTGGCTTTTCATTGCCCATTTCTCTCACAACCTTTTCCAGCATCTTTATATATTCTTCCCCATAGGGACACTGAATGCATATTCTTTTTGCATCAGATTTTTTTATTTTGTCTTTAACATTTTCAAAATCAAATTCGGGCCATCTCACCCTGGAAAGATATCCTTTTCTATGAGTACAGTAAAGGCAATCTCCTTTACACTCTCCAGAAAGAAGAAAATACAGGGTAGTGGGATTTGCTTTCAATGCATAGTTTTTTAATTGAAGAAGAGAGGCTGTTGCTAGCGAAACTCTAATCTTCATTGTAACCTTCCTTTCCTACCATAGGAACAAAGGCACATCCACCCAGTCTTTTTTTCTTTATTTTATCATTTTTTTCAACAAGCCATAACTCGCCATATATCCTGCCGACAGGTATTAGCAATCTGCCGCCTCTGTCCAACTGTCCAATTAAAGCATCTGGTATGTGAGGAGCTGAGCATGTGGCATAGATGTGTGTATAGGGAGCATATTTTGGCAAGCCAATAGAGCCATCCCCAACAAATACCTCAACATTTTTTATACTCAGTTTCCTGAAATTTTCTCTTGCCTTTTCGGCAAGTTCTTTTATCCTTTCGATGGTGTATACTTTTCCTTTTTTTGCTATTTTTGCAGCAAGTGCAGCATGATAGCCTGTCCCAGTTCCTATTTCCAAAACTTTACTATCTTCCTTCAGCTTCAATGCCTCAAGCATTATCGCCACCATGTGAGGTGCAGATATTGTCTGCCCATACCCTATTTCTAAAGGTACATCCTCATATGCATACTCTCTCTGGCTCTCTGGCACGAAAATTTCTCTTGGCACTTCCCTCATTGCCTCTATTACTTCTCTGCTTTTTAAATAACCCTGCCTGATGAGTTTGTTGATTAGCTTTTCTTTATCCACAATATAAAGAGATGATGATTTAATAACAATTATGGTTCATTTCAATAACCTTAAATTTAAAGAAAATGAAGATTTGTTGACTCACTCAAATTTTATTCACTAAAAAAATTCTGATATTTTTTCGTTCAGTAAAAATATAAATATACTGAGTTTTTAACAGGTTATGCAAAAATTCGTATCTATTGTAATAACGCTCCTGCTTCTATCATATTATCCATTTGTTTCTTCAAATCAGGAAAATAAAATTCTCGAAATAATAAATGAAGTNAATGAGGAATCTCTTTACTATTATGACAAAACTATACAGGATTTTGGTCCTCATCCTACTGGTAGCGAAGCATGGCAAAAATTGGCAGAATTTATATACAATGAGTTCAAAAGTTATGGCCTAAATGTAGAATATGATGAATGGAAAGTGAACAAGCTGGAAGGAAAAAATGTTGTTGCTACTCTGCCTGGAAAAGATAACTATACTGTCATCATATCTGCCCATTATGATAGCGTTGCCATATCCCCAGGAGCAGATGATGANGGCTCTGGCATATCATGTGTACTTATGGCTGCAAAGATATTAAGCAGATATTCTTTTCAACACACAATCAAATTCATTGCATTTTCCGGAGAAGAAGAGGGGCTATATGGCAGCACTCATTATGCAAGAAATGCTTATGAAAATGGAGAGATAGTCATTGCAGATTTGCAGCTCGATGGCGTTGGGCATGCCGCCGGCAAAGANGGAGGAAATAGAATAAGAATATCTGCAAATGATGCCTCAACATGGATAACAGATGTTGCCGAAGAAATGACTGAAAAATATGGAGAAGAAATTGGATTGAAAATAATAAGGCATCGAAATTTTCCNGGAAGCGATCATCAATCCTTTTTAAATTATGGATATGAAGGAGTGTTTTTCCTGGAATACGAATTTAATCCACATTATCACTCTCCTCAGGATACAATAGAAAATGTTAACATAAGTTATCTAACAAAGGTGTGTAAACTGGCNGTGGCAACACTTGCAGCATTGGCTGATAAAGATATTTTCATGATTGTGAGAATTGTGGAACCAGAAAGAGGTGCCATTTATTTCGGCAGTAAAAAAATAATGGAACTTGAGAGTTACAACACAATAGTATTTGGAAAAATTCATGCAAAAGCAAAAATCATGACAGAGGAAAACATAAAGAGAGTTGAATTTTATTTTGATGGTGAACTTAGGGGTGTGGATGATGAAGCACCTTTTGAATACACTTATGGCAAAATAGCAGCNTTTAACCATATAATAAAGGCAATTGCATATGGTGAAGGTAGCGAGGACATCAATGAAATAGAATTAACCGTATTTAATTTCCTTCCAAAATATTGGCTAAACTAGCTCATTCTGCTCAGGGCTTCATTCATATCCCGTAGGAATTGAGAGACACTTCTATAACCAATGGTTCTGTACACTTCATTACCATTTTCATCAAGATAAACAATAGTGGGTATTGAGTACACGTTGTATTGATAAGCTATATCTTTTTCCTCGCTCACATCCACCTTAACAGGAACGAATTTTTCCATAATTTCCTCAATAACCTTTTGATCTTCATAGGTAATTTCGTCCATCATTCTACATGGCCCGCACCAGTCTGCATAAAAATCCACCAGAATTGGCCTTCCTTCTCTTATACCTTTTTGTACCCCGCTTTCATAATCCATCCACGAAATGTAAGAAATCTTCGTCTCGTTTTTTTCTTCTTCTTTGTTCAGACAACCTGTCAGAGATAGCGAAAACAAAAGAAAAATTAAGATTATCAGAATTTTTCCTTTTCTCATATATATCTCCNTATCCAGTCTCTNANCATNTCNGCTGGCAATGCCCCCACATTTCTATCCACCATTTTACCATTTTTAAATATGATTAAAGTTGGGATGCTCATCACTCTATACTTCATTGCCGTCTTTGGGTTTTCATCTGTATTCAGCTTTGCAAAAACAACTTTTCCCTTCATTTCTTTTGCAAGTTCTTCTATAACAGGAGTGAGCATTCTGCAGGGCCCGCACCAGTCTGCATAAAAATCAACAACCACAACATCGTATTTTGATATCACTTCTTCGAAATTCTCATCTGTTATTTTTATTGGTTTTTTGGGCATTTCCTTTTTCTCTTTTTTATCCGTGCTCATCATTTTTTGCAGCATCTTTTGCTTTATCTTTTCTATTTCGCTCATGGTTGATATAAAAAAGGAAATATATAACGTTTTTGCATAATTTTTGCACAACCGTTTTATATGTAAAACTGATTGCAGAATATGGAATGTAGCGATGTGTTCAAATGTTTATTCAGTATTGGAGAAAATGAGTTGAAGATTTACAAAATTTTACTGAAAAAAAGAATGCGAGCAGATGAAATTGGAAAAGCGGTGGGAAAAGATAGAAGCACGGTGCAAAGAAATTTAAAAAAACTGGTTAATTGTGGAATGGTAAGAAGATATAAAAAGGATATTAGAGAAGGGGGAGGATATTATTATGTGTATGAAAGTGTTAATCCTGAAGAATTAAAAAAATGGATGGAAAATTGTATCGAAAAATGGTATGAAGAAATGAAGAAGCTTGTGAAAAGCTTTGATAAATTTATATAATTTCGAAGGTGGTTTCTATTTCTGCTGCCTTTTTCAGCATGTTTGATATGGAACAGTATTTCTGCATTGACAACTCGATGGCATTCTGACAAGCTTTTTCATTAACTTCTCCTTCAAAAATGTATTTGAGTTTTATTTTTTTAAAAACTCTTGGATAATTTTCTTCCCTTTCGCCTTCAATCTCCACCTCCAGATTTTTTATTTTCTGTCTTTTCTTAACCATTAT
>MTNE01000139.1 GCA_002011355.1 Thermoplasmatales archaeon JdFR-43
ACACGCCATCCTTCATCCTCGATTTTACCTTTAGCAGCAGCTAGTTCCAGTTCTTTTTCGGGTTTGCCATTCTTTATATCCTTTTCTGTATAAAAACAGGAAAAATGCTTACCTATAATCTCTTCTTCTTTATAACCTTTTATTCTTTCTGCTCCAGAATTCCAACTCACAATATGTCCCTCTGGATCGAGCATGAAAATTGCATAGTCTTCGACACTTTCCACCATCAGACGGTATTTTTCTTCGCTTTCTCTCAATGCCTCCTCTGTTTTCTTCCTTTCTATAATAGTTTGTGCTGATGTTGCAAACACTTTTACATACTCTGCGTCTTCCTGGGTATATTTAGCCAGCTTATTTGCAACAACTGCAATTGCAGTTATGCGATTGTGGCTGGATATAGGTACAGATAGTACTCGCTTTATAGCAACATCTTTTTCGGGGAACTCGTCATGTTTCTTATACTCATTCATAATAATGATTTTTCTTTTACGAATGAAATCAGCCAAAGCTCCAGCATCAGCAACGTGATATATTCTCGGTTCATCTTTTATCCCGCGGTTTTTAAATGCTTCTTCGNACCATGAGCGCATCATCAATATATTTTCTTCTTCATTAACATCTCCCCAGATAGCATATCTGCTCTGGGTTAAATCTACCAGTTTTTCCAAAACATAATCATATATTTTCTGCATGGGAGCATCAATTATTTCTGTGAGCCCCCACAGCGCTTCCAAAAGATTGAATCTCTTATTTAATTTCTCCCTATTCTGGCTCTTTAAACTTCTCAACATCCACACACCATTCCCTCTCTAAAAAACAAAATTCTGGCAGCCTCCTCGGTATTTTTCTCTCCTTCGTTTTACCACTCCTGCCTACTATCTATAACAATTTCCTTATTTAAAAATTTCTGATTTGGGTTGATTGTTGAAAAATTCATAGGTTGGATAAATGCTTGACTACATCGGCATCACCATGTTATTCTCTTCGGCCATCAGAATTTGCTTGCATAGAGCAAAACGTCATCAAATATTATCCATTTTTCAAAATTTCACTAAAAATTTAAAATGGATGACATTTACAAATGGATGGAAAAGACAGATGTTTTGATTGTTGGTGGAGGCGTTGCTGGATTAACTGTAGCAAAGTTTCTGGCAGAAGAGGGCATTGACTATATTTTGCTTGAGGAGCATGATGATTTCTTTAAAAAGGCATGCGGAGAAGGAGTTACACCAGTGCTTGGCAACTATGCTTTTTTTGATTTGTATGAAAGCAAAAAAGGCATAGAAAATGTGGCAGAAGGTTCTATCATATCCACAAAATATGGTATCTTGGAATATCCCCTTCCCAACATAATATGTGATAAAAGAGTGATGGAGGCTGAGCTGGCGAGGCAGGCTACTAAAAAAGGCGGGGAGATAAGAATGAATGCAAAGTGTGAGGATATAGATGACAATATAGCACTTCCACAGAAAATCAAATTTAAGATATGTGTTGGTGCAGATGGGGTACATTCATTTATAAGAAAAAAATTGGGTATAGGAACTCCTAACCTGGGAGTTGGAATGTATGGAATTGTAAGGGAAATAGATAAGGAAAGGAACAAATGCTATATTGAATTTAAAAAGGAAGTTATACCATATGGCTATTCATGGTATTTTCCAAAAAAGAACGAGTGGAACATAGGTATAGGAACAACAAGGACAAAATATTTTAAAGAATACAGCCAGAAGTTTAAGGAAATGCACAGCAACGAAATAAAATGGAATGGCAGTTTCCTCCCTGTTTCCAAGCCATTAAAGCCATACAGCGGAAACTTTGCATTAGTTGGTGATGCTGCTTCACATGTGATAGCATTGCTGGGCGACGGTATACTGCCATCGATGATATGTGCAAAAATACTTGCTGATGTTATAATAAAATTTGCTAGGAATGATTACAGAAATATTGATTTTTCCGTATATGAGGAACGGTTGAAAAAAGAAATTTATAAACATTTCCTTGAAGGATACCGCGCATATAAAATATTATCTTCTATATGGTTTTCAGAATATCTTTTCCATATTTTTTTGAAAATGATGGGTAGGATGGCAAAAAAACAGATTAGTGCCGACCTTAAAAACTCATTACTTTTTGAGAAATAAAAATTGCAAATTTTTTTTATTCTGCCCCGTTTTGCAATTTCATTTTTATATTCTTCAATAAATTAATGTTATCTCGTCAGATAACGTTTCAGAAAATTCCTTGTTTCTTTATCATGAAGAACGTTTTAGATGTAAGTGACGATTAAGAATATTTCTTTCTCCTTTTTGTGAAAATTAAAATTAATGCCGTCATCGCCGCGATTATCGCTATTAATTCAAATCCTGGCTGCTTTCCTCCGCCCTCCTCTTTTTCAATTCCAAGCGTTTCCATTGCTTCTCCGAAATTTTCCCATAATTCATCTAACTCTTTGCTTTTGTAGCTTTCTATATCTATTACTTCTTCACTGGCCATTGCCTTCTTTCCTTTTTCAACTATTTCATTTTCTATTCCATTATCGATGCCAACGCTTCCATTTAATACATAAAGCAATGCTGTTTCATTTTCTACACTTAAAACAAATTCGCTATGAGGAGTAATTTTAATTTTATCTCCTGCTTTATATGTTGTTCCAGCATTGCTTTTTACAACTACTCTTCCTTGAATTACTTTTATTCCATCTTTTTCAAATTCAATTACTGCATCTCCAAACCATCCATATTGCATTGCAAGAATTTCCTCCATTGGGTTTCCTTCCAAATCAAAAAGAATTATATAAACTCCATTTCCCTGGCTAAAATCTGCCTCTATCCTCGTATTTTTCTCAATGAAAGCAAGAAATGCCATTCCATCATCGACTTTAAATGCTCCATAATCTGGCTCTTCCACTTCATATTCATAACCACCTACATTTACCTTTACCTTTGTAAACCAAGATGGCTCAACTGCAACAAGCACGGGATATCCAAATAATCCATCTGTCTGATAGGGGTTTGAAGTTATATGAGATGCTTTACCACAGTTATAATCCTTAATTGTATCTTGTTCAAATAATGCATACTCACAAGCTGGAGCAGCAGTAACAATGAAAGGAAGCAAATCATGTATGGAATATGGATAATGCTTGAGATATTTGTTGCACAATTTGCTTGCCTTAGCAAAAATTTCATATGTCTTTTCTGGGGATTTAGTATAGTTCTTATATAGTCCATTCAAAAGCAAACCAGCTATAGCTCCTTCTATTTTATCTCCTTCTTTTCCAAAGTGGCATGGCGCTGTGTAGTAGTTTGTTGGAGAAAGGAAAATATCCTCAATATAGCCCTTTTCTTTAACATAGTCAACCATTAAGGAAGCAAAGAATTCGCTGTGCCCTTCTTCAAAAGCAAAGTAAATGTTTGTTTCGCTACATGTGCCTCCGTGTGCTCCTCCAAGATAGTCTTCTACATCATCATCTGCATAATGATAAGCATGATATTTTAAAGCGTGGGCAAATTCATGGAATAAAGTATCGAAATCACCTGAGTTGTATGCATATACGTTCCCTGCTGGCTTTGAAACATTTATTATGTCAAGATCTGGATTATACCCATCCTTTAACCTTTCATAGTAAATTGGTATGCTATCTATTTTTGCTAAATTAAATTTATAGGAATCTTTCACATTGCTATAAAAATTGCTTTCNGAGAGGAATTTATACACATAATATTTTACTCTTTTTTCCCATGCTAAAACGCTCCTAACTTTAATTTCAAGCCCACCTGTTACATCTTTTTCGCTTTTATCCTTTAAAATTTCCCATTCATCGCCTACTTTAATCCAGCAATATCTTGCTTCTTCTAGCGTAACTTTAGTTATTTCCTCATCCTCATTTATTTCAACATTACATTCTATGGTTGCAACATTTGGAATAAAATAGTTATCATTTATTCTATTTATATAACTTGCTTCATCTGTAAAAATATTTAAAGTTATTTTAAATCTTCCATCACCTGTCAAATATATTAAATCAGTGTCAAAAATTTCTTTCATGCTGATTTTCCCGTCATAGAATTTGGCAAAAATGTATTTCTTAGAGCCAGTAAGTATATGTTCTACAGTCATGTTATATTCCAAATGATGTGTTTTTGAGCCACAATTTACAACATAATCTTCCCAGTAAGTAATGACTGGCTTTCCATTGTTAATATCAAAATAATACTCAAGATATATGGTAAGATTTCCAACTGAAACATTTTCCTCTTTTTCCTCTTCCTCTTTCTCCTCCTTTCCAAATAGCTGTTGCAAAGATGCTTTTAAGTCATTTGCCAAATTATCTGAAAAAGAATAGTATAGATTTATTGATTCGAGTTCATTTATAATTAAATTATCTGGTGGTATGTCATAAACAACATTCTTATATGGCTCAGTCCTTATTGAATTAACCTCATTTGTAATTTTTACTAAAACTCCCAAAAACACTTTGTAATCCCCTACTGAAAAAATTTTACAATAGTATATTTCGTAATACCTATTGATTCCCCTAAAATATTCACCATCCCAATCTGAAATTTTAATTGAATAAGCTATCAAATAATCCTTTCCTTCTTCATATACATTATATTTGCTTTTTGATTGATTCACCCAATAATCAAAATTTGATTTTGCGTTATTTGTATCAGGATCTTTATCCATTACTATTGAGATATAAGCATCTATTGTTTGCTCATATTTATAATAATCATTCCATATTTCACCTAAATCTTCATATGTTCCATTTATTTCCCCTCCACAACTCTTCCATATGTGCTTAGATCCTTCAAACTCACCAGCCCAGGAAGAAACATAAGTTGGATATCCTTCCTGGGGAGCCCCCATAAAATTAGATGGAANGGGTAAATCAATGTTATCTAAAAATTCTCTAAGTGTATTTTCAATTTCTTCTTCATCTACTTGTGCTCTAGCAATTACTAAAAAAACAACAAAAACTGTTGCAATAAGCAACAGCTTTTTCATAAAAATTTATACTAACGTAATATATAAAAAATTCGNAATAGGTAGCAGTGCTTCAGAAAGCAAAATTTCTTGGTTAATTTTTAAATAGTTGTTTAAATCCCACCTATTAGGGGAATAGGATGAATAAAAACTCGAATATACTCGCATATTTACACGCAGGAAGGCATAGAAAGCCAGCTATTAACATAACCTTAAAAATATGCGGGTGCCGGGATT
>MTNE01000187.1 GCA_002011355.1 Thermoplasmatales archaeon JdFR-43
GCTTTTGTGTACTGATCACTTCCACTCCAAGAGGTATTACTGTAATTTTTTCTGGATCGATGGAAAAATGTTGTGCAAGAACTTCAGCTTCAAATTTAGAGACCAAGATTATATGATTAACAGACCTAAATATTCTCTTTCCAATAAAGAAAGTGTAGAACCGCCAAAGGTGTTTTCCAGCAAAGGTGCTCCTAACCATATCAAGATGGGGGGAGAATACCACAGGAAGATCAGGATAAAAGCGCTTAATTACACAAATTACCTCTGGTGAAAATAAGGTATGATATCCATGAACATGAACAACGTCTGGATTCAACTCACTAAAATGCTTTTTTAAGTAAAAATATATTCCAAAACTCAGTCCATAGAAGTTTCTCGAACTAATTCGGATTATCTTAAATCCTTCATAGAACTCCTCTTTTGGACGGTTTAGAGGATTTAACTGAAGTACAATAACCTCATGCCCCCTCTTGGAAAGATTTTTAGCAATTTCCCTAATGACCTTATAGATGCCACCTGGAGATAAAACGTCAGCTAATGCAGGGGCTGTTATTAATATCCTCATAATCTACACCTTCAGGCTTTAATTTTTTTATAACTTTACTTACCTGCACTTTGAGACTATAATCAGCATACTTAGATTCCCTTCTCCTTAGTTCACTGTCCTCTTTAAATATTTCCATCAAAACTCTACCACTGACATCGTTTGGAACCGCATATCCAAAGATATGCAATATCGTTGGCATCAAATCTACGAGTTCCGCATCTTTTATTTTGTAATTTTCTTTTATTCCTTTCCCCACAGCCACAAAAATCCCATAAAGATCATGCATTCCTGTCCATTTGTTTTCTGTGGGAACATCCCAACTTATGTGAATGACTGGCAGGGAGTATACATATGTTTGATTAGGTAGGATAATAACATCGGGGGCACTCTCATCATAAATTTCATGTCCGTTATACACCTCTAATGCAAATGGCTCTTCGTCGGGTCTCTCAAGGCTTTTTATTTCCTCAATTAACTTGGAAATAAATTCTTGTCTTCTTTCTTGGTTCCTAAATAAACTTGGGTTCAGGTACAGTAATTGTCCCTCGATAGGCGTAATTTTCGTTTTGTTGAAATCTATTACCTGATGAAGAATATCCCCTACGAGCTTGTGCTGGATTCCCCATTTCAGCCTCTTTATTTTTAACTTTTCATTCCCAAATTTGATTATTCTTTCGACAATCCCATACGCAGTATCCAGTGATATCATTCTGGATGCTATCCTCATTATTTTCCCCTTGAATGTCAGCTTGAGATAACCTTTTTTTATCAGCCAGTTTGCAATATTGAATCTGTATTTACATTCTGTAAATCCATGATCTGAGATTATGAAAAAGTACCAATTATCTCCAGTGCTCTCCAAGAACTCTAATAAATCTCCAATTAGCCTATTCACCTCAACCCACATGTTCTCAACATAGCTGTTATATGGAGAACCTAGATTCAGCATGTCTCTCCAGAAAAAGTGTTGCACTCCATCTACATGAGGAACACTCATGTGAACAAAATCTGGATTATTTTCAGAAATCAGCCATTTTATCACTTCAAAATCTTTTTTTGTTTCCTCAAGCACTAGATGGTACGTTTTAACTCTATCTGTCGTGAATGCTATATTATTAAAAATCTCACCAAATTTAGATTTTATCTCCTCATAAAGTCCTGCTGGATACGTTCCACTTGGTAAATTGGGAAAATCAGTTACCATGAGACCATTAACTTTCTTTGCAGGATATGTAGAGAACATTTTATATATTACTACCTTTTTACCGTGCATGCTCAATATGTCAGCTAAGTCCAAACTGTTAAAATCTCTGGAGTCCGCGACTTTCAACTTGTATGTCTTAGGATCAAACTTTAAGAAGGCATATACCCCCAATTTTCCAGGATCTTTCCCTGTAAAGTAGCATTTCCAAGCTGGAACCGATATTGGCGGAATTATACTTTTTAATTTACCATATGACCCTTTTTCAAGAAGTTTCTTGAATATAGGCAACTTTCCCTTCTCAATTAATGGCATAATAACATTCCACGATCCCCCATCCAAGCCGAGGACAAAAACCTTGGAAGTCTCGCCCATACTCACACCTTCAGAGATCTAATAACTTAACCTTCTGAACAAACACTTATACTCCTTTGCAACCTTCTCCCAGTTATACCGTCTCGTTATCCTTTTAATCTGGGTTTTCTTAATAAGTTTTAAGTCAATGTCTCCTCTCTCCAACATCTTAATTTTCCTTGCTAAATCTTCTGCATCCTCAAAGTATATCCCTCCCTCTTGTAAAACCTCCCTGTTAAAAGGTACATCATAGGCAAGTACAGGTCTCTTGAACAGCATCTGCTCAAGTAATGATGGATTGGTTCCTCCAACTTCATAGGCATGAATGTACGCAAAGCAGTTCTTTCTCAGCACACCTAAAACCTTTCTATCATAGATTGGGGTCAGGTAAAGTATCTCTTCCCTTCCGTCCCTCAGATTAAGTAGATACCTCGAAAATGGATCCTTCTCGTTGAAGTTTCCAACTATAACGAGTTTCTTTGTTGACTTACTTTTCTTGAACCCTTCAACCTCCATATCGATGTTATTCTCTGCAACTATTCTGGCAACTGTCAAATAATATTCACGGGGGAGAAGTTCATACTCAGCGAGAATTCTCAGTTCCTCTTCTCTGGACATTTTAAAATTAATCAACCTTCTCGCGCCGTAAGTTATGTAGACAACGTTTTTAGCATTGTGTCGGTTTTCAAGGTGCTCTTTTATTCTCAGAGAATCAGCCACAGTAACCTCAGGCACTTTGCAGGAAAACCACTCCATAATATACATGTAAATCATAACAATGAGATAAAAGGGTTTCAGATAAAAAGGTACAAAACGAGATCTCTTTAGCAGTCTTCTCCACTCTACTCCATCAGGATTTATCAGGACCTTCTTTTTCCAGAGTTTTGCTAAAATGGCAGCCAAAGCACCATCGGGAGCAACGTAATAAATTACGTCCACATCACTAGAATTTTTAAAAAGATACATAGTAGAAATTAGATCATTCACGGATAAAATTGTAAGACTCTTTCCCTGTAATGCTGGAACGTGCAACCGAATTACCCCGTCATATACGTCTCTGAAGAATCTGTGTGATTCACACGTAACATACACACTAAATCCTGCTTTTAAGAGTTCTTTTGCAATCTCCTCAACAAAAGTTTCGTTTCCTCCATACTTAGCCGGAATCCCTCGAGAACCAACAAAAGCGATTCTCATCTAAATTCCTACCTCTCCACCATCTTTGCCAAGACATTCAGCATCAATCCGGCGACGAACAACTGTATTCCAATGATTGCAAAAATTCCGGCTCCTATAGCCTGCGTCAGGAAAACATTTCCTCCCATATAGTACGGCTGGAGAGCCCAATACGCCAGAAATCCTGAAACGGCCATACATATAAAGCTAAGGGTACTAAAAAGAAGCAGTGGCCTCTTGTAGCCAATTATTCCAACGATTTTTGCCAGAACCTCTGTTCCATGCAAAAAGAAGTTTCTTTTGTGTTTCTTGGGAACATCGTACCGAATATTTACTGGAACTTCTATAATTCTTACTTTCCCCGACACCTGAGATATCATCTCACTCTCAACTCCATACCCTACCGAGCTTAAGTTCAACAATTCCAGTACTCTCCTACTAAATGCTCTAAAACCGCTTTGAGAATCAGTGACATTTACATCTGAAGTGAGATTTGTCATCTTGTTTAAGATGAAAAGCCCTAATCTTCTGTAAAACGGAGTTTTATGATCTTTGCTCAAATATCTGGAGCCAATAACAAAATCCGCCTCCTCCTTGATTATTGGTTCCAAAAGAATGGGAATTTCATCAGGGTTGTGTTGCCCATCACCGTCCAAGCAAACGATAACGTCATAGTTATTATCAATCGCAAACTTAAAACCACTTTTCAGCGCCTCTCCTTTGCCCCTGTTCGTTTCATGCCTTATTATAGTTGCACCTGTGCTTTGGGCAATCTGAGAAGTTCTGTCTTCCGAGCCATCATCAACTACAAGAACGTCTCCGTACTTCCTAGCAAGAGCTACAACTGATCCTATCGTTATCTCCTCATTGTACGCTGGTATTATTATTAAAGTTCTCATATCACTTCTACCCTACTGCCATTCTCTTAAATAATCCTTAATAACAAGAATGGTTTTTTGAAATTTTCTCTTGGATTTTTAAATTTAATCAGAAATTCTTCTGGAATCTTCCACAACCTACTCCCTCAGAAAATTTATGGTTAAGTGCAAAACATATTAAACTCATCACCCAAGAACTTATCAATCCAGCCCTTTGCAAAAGATATAGACTCTGTTAACTTTTTGAAAGATTCAGCAATCGTTTCCTTCAGTTCTTCCATATTAAGCGGAGACACCTCGGAAACAGCTCTTTTAACGCTTTTCCAAACGTTTTCAATTGGATTTAAGTCTGGAGAGTAAGGAGGAATGTAAACCAGCGAAATGTTCAACCTCTCAGCTTCCTCCTTTACTCTCCTAGCATGATGCGTCCTGAAATTGTCGAGAATAATGACAACTCTTTTCCCGGGATTTACTTCTCTTATCTTCCTAAGAAAAGACACGAAGTCTTCTGACCTGTTTCTTTCAGGAAACTCTATTATGCTCTCTCCGTTTAAGCAGTAGAATCTCGTAACCTTAGCCTTAACGTAAGTTGCAACCCTTCTAACCGGCTTTCCAAAACTCCACAGCCTTGCTGTATTTGCGTTTGCTTCGACAGCCATTTCATCAACGAATCCTATAACATCTCGCTCAATCCAAATCTCAACTTCATCCAGGTTTTTTTAAAGCCTCTTCAGCGTTATCTGTTTTCTGTAATCCTTATGATGTTTAGCATACTTCATACCAAATGATTTGAGAATCCTTCTAACCTGCCATGAAGAGTAAAAAACTCCAAACTCTGCTTCAATTAGCTCCTGAACTTCTCTTGTCGTCCAGGAATCCTTTTCCCTGAGCATTTTCCTGAGTTCTTCCTTCTGCTCTTCTGTGAGTTTAGAAGGTCTTCCTCCAC
>MTNE01000212.1 GCA_002011355.1 Thermoplasmatales archaeon JdFR-43
CCACTTTATAGAAAACTAGATATATGATAAGCTCGTTGTATAAAAAGAGGTAAGAAAAATGGAAGGAATAGTTAAGAGATGGATGACTGGAAAAAGTTACGGATTTATAGGTGTAGAAGGAATGGAAAAAGATGTATTTGTTCATCAGTCGGATGTAAAATCTGATGAAATTTTGAAGGAAGGACAAAAGGTTAAGTTTGATATAAAGGATGAGCCAAGAGGACCAAAAGCAATAAATGTCGAAGTAATAGAATAAAAGGATAATTTCAAATTATCCCTGTTCTATAACACGAAGTATGCATTACGTATATATATTATAAACCATTACTAATATAGGGTTTAAAAATTTTAAAGAGTGGATAATGAGAAAAAAAGCTGAAATTGAGGAAATTAGGAAATGCCCAGAATGCGGTTCTTTGCATGTTGTACAGGATTATGAAAGAGGAGAGTTAGTTTGCGAAGAATGCGGTCTAGTAATAG
The DNA here is from genome assembly GCA_002011355.1 of Thermoplasmatales archaeon JdFR-43. Classification (GTDB taxonomy): domain Archaea; phylum Thermoplasmatota; class E2; order UBA202; family JdFR-43; genus JdFR-43. The sequence goes on from MTNE01000212.1 coordinate 481, forward strand.
ATGATTCATATATTGATCAGGGTCCAGAATGGAGAGCTTTTGATTCTGAGCAGAGAGAAAGGAGAGCAAGAACCGGCCCTCCCATAGATTATACATCGACAGATAAAGGTCTAAGCACTGTAATAGGCTGGAGAAATAAAGATGTACACGGCAAGTCTATACCAACAAGGAACAGAGCACAATTATATAGGCTTAGAAAATGGCAACGCAGAATAAGATTTGGAGGAGTATCAGAAAGAAGCATCACTTCTGCCCTCTCAGAATTAAATAAAGTGTCATCAAGTATGACGCTGCCCAGAAATGTCAGAGAAGTGGCTGCAATGATATATAAAAAGGCAGCAGAAAAAAATCTCATAAGAGGAAGGAGCATGGAAGCAATGGCCGCCGCCACTATTTATGCTGCCTGCCGTCAGTGCGGGATGCCACATACACTTGATGAAATAAGTGTTGCATCTGGGGTGAACAGGAAGGAAATAGGGCGCACGTATCGCTTTCTTTCTAGGGAGTTAGCATTGAAGCTGATGCCTACATCATCGCAGGATTATGTAGAGCGCTTCTGTAGCCTGCTGAGTTTGAGCGTGGACTCAAAAACAAANGCTCTCGAAATACTCAGGCAGGCGGAGGAAAAAGAGCTGACATCCGGGAGAGGACCAACAGGCGTGGCAGCTGCAGCAATTTATATTGCTTCTGTAATCTGTGGCGANAGGAGGACGCAGCGCGAAATAGCAGATGTTGCTGGAGTCACAGAAGTTACAATAAGAAATAGGTATAAGGAACTGGCGGAAAAGCTGGATTTAGATATCGTATTATAAGCTTATTCTGCTGTTGTGAACTTTCTTCCCTTAAGTCTTATTACTCTAACAATTCTTTTATCATAATCTGCTTCCACTGGCGTAACCATTGCCGTAATCTCAATATAATCTTCAAGTGGACTGCCAACAACTTTTTTGCCAAGTGTTTCTTCAACCTGAAAGATGCCAGATGAATTTGACATTTCAATTATGATTTCTATTGGCTTTTCTTTGCCCTTTGCTATCAAAACACTATCTATAGACAATGCAGAAACAACATGAATACTTGTGCTTCCCAAATCAAAGGCCATCCTTCCTCTTCCTTTTGTCATATCTGTTGCATCTGCTATTCCAACCAAGGCAGATTCTATTGTTATGTCTGGAACATCTGCATCATGGGCGTATATTGCATTTAAAATAAAGCCCCTTACCTCTGTCTTTTTTTCCATGTCATCATAAATTTCTGGCAACAATCTATCCAGAATTGGAATGGCTAAATAGCTGCTGTGCAACGGATGATTTCCCCTGTATATCTGATTTCCAATGTCATGCAGCAGGGCAGCAGAAACCAGAATCAATGCCTCATCATCGTAGTCCCCTCCCCCATACTCAACAAAATCTGGCTTTATGTTGCTTTCAAGTAAAAGCTCATACATCTTTAAAGCACTTGCAGCCACTATCTTCGCATGCACCTCGCCATGATCATTATATTTCAGCTTTTTAACGGCGATAAAATTTGCTATATCCCAATCAGCTCTAACTTCGTCATCCTGAACAAGCATTTCAAACATTTTCATTGCCTTTGGATATTTTGACAGAACTTCTAAAATGGCATTTACAGCTTCCTCTTCTAGTTGAGCATAACCTTCCGGGACTTCCACTTCTATTCCAACATTTTTTAAATCCTTACTTGTAAATCTTGGCTGCTTCATTTTTCATAATCCACTGATTATATAAATATCCAACTCTGCGCCCAATAAAAATAAAACAGGAAAAAGGTGTAAAAACTATAGGCCAATTCAATATCTTCTTCTTGGCCTATGGTTCTGATAACATTCCCTGCAATAAACAGGTCTGCCTTCTGTTGGTTTGAAAGGCACTTCACATTCTTTGCCACAATCGGCGCATATTGCTTTGTGCATCTCTCCAGCTTTTCTATCTTGGTACATATTTATTACCTGTGCCTTAACCACTTCTACTATTAATAGTTATGGATATATTTAAAGAAGCGCAAAATCATCAGATGGAAATATAAAGGAAATGTCGCTTCTCATTATTAAAATTAATCTATGACGCAAAATTTTAAGTTTAAAAATGAAATAGCCTCCTCTGCGGCTTTATTGCATGAAATGTCTGCCTATCTATCATCGTTATCTACAAATATGAGGAGCAATTGTTATATTGTAATGAAAGAAAAGAAGAAAATCTGGATCCCGTACAAAATATGGGATGAAACTCAATGGTTCATTAATTTTGAAAAGATGGAGAAAAGATTGAAAGAAAATTTGTGTTGCAGATGAAACGAATGAAATAAAGGTGTATTAATAACAGCAATATTTCCTTTCATAAAAAATGCCAACCATATCATTTTTCTTTCCAAATAAAATTACCAAGGATTTATTTATTCCAAACTATTATTAAAGCATGATTGAGAGAGTTGCTGAATTATTGAAACAAAAGAAATTCTGGGTGGCAACAGCAGAATCATGCACAGGTGGCTTGGTAGCTCATATGCTAACTAATATTCCAGGAAGCTCCGAATATTTTAAGGGAAGTGTCGTCGCATACAGCAACGAGGTTAAAATGAAAGTTTTGGGAGTTAAAGAGGAAACATTGAAACAGCATGGAGCTGTCTCAGAACAAACTGCCAAGGAAATGGCTTCTGGAGTCAAAAATTTGCTTGGCGTGGATATAGCTGTTGCAACAACAGGTATAGCTGGTCCTGGAGGGGCTACACCAACAAAGCCTGTTGGCTTAGTTTACATTGGCTTAGCTACACCGGAAGGTGTAAAAGCAAGAAGATTTTTGTTTAAAGGAGATAGACTGCAGAATAAGGAAAGTTTTGCTAAAGCAGCTTTAAATATGCTTTTGGATTATCTTGAAAGATGATTGAAATAGATGGAAGTTATGGCGAGGGAGGCGGACAAATCCTCAGAATGAGCGTTGCCCTGGCAGCTTTAACAAACAAGCCAGTTAAAGTTTTTAATATAAGAGCCAATCGTCCCAATCCGGGACTGAGAAGGCAGCATATGGTGGCAATAGAAAGCGTTGCAAAAATATGCAATGCAAGGGTGAGAGGACTTGAGCTTGGATCAAAAGCAATAGAATTTTATCCTGGTGAGTTAAAGGGAGGCGAGTATGAATTTGATATAGGGACGGCAGGAAGCGTTACACTTGTATTGCAGGCCTGTTTATTGCCCTCTTTGTTTGCCAAAGATGAAACCCATTTAAGGTTGAGAGGTGGAACAGATGTAAAATGGTCTCCACCATGGGATTACTTTCAGAATGTTATTGTTCCACTGCTTGGAAAAATGGGAGGAAAAATTGAATCTTATCTGAATAAGCGTGGCTATTACCCTGTTGGAGGAGGAGAGGTGGAGGTGCATATATATCCTTGCGAGAAACTAGATAAACTTGAATTCGACGAAAAAATAGAAGGAGTAGAGGGAATAATAAACATCGCAAATTTACCAATTGCAATTGCAGAGAGGATAGAAAATTCAGCCCTGAAAGAGCTGAGAAAGCATGGAATGGAAGCTGACATTATGATAGAAGAAACATCTGCTGCCTGTTCGGGCGTGGGCATTGTTCTGTGGACAAAGGGAAAAATTCTTGGAGCTGATTGTTTAGGCGAGAAAGGCAAGCCAGCAGAGCAAGTTGGCAAGGAGGCGGCAGAAAAGCTAGTGGAAGAGGTAAAAGCAGGCGTAGACTTGGATGAAAATGCTGTTGATCAGATGTTGCCTTATATAGCAATGGCAGATGATGCATTAACTTTTAAATGCAGGAACTTGAGTAGACATGCCACAACATTGATATGGCTCATAAAGAAATTTTTGGATGTGAAATTTGAAATAGAAAAGAATGGAGTGTATGAGGTAAAGGTGAGGAGAAAATGATTGTTGCGCATGTTTCCGATTTACATTTAACAGGTAGCAATTTTGTTGAAAAATGGGGAGAGAATTTGATAAAAATTCTGAATTCAATAAAGCCAGATATAGTTGTTATTACAGGAGACATTACAGATGAGGGTTACATACATGAATATGAAATAGCAAGGGAATTTCTGGAGAGGATAGATGCAAAAAAGCTTATTGTTCCTGGAAATCATGATGCAAGGAATAAAGGATATGAAATATTTGAAGAAATATTCAGAACAAGATATCCATTATATGAGAATGATGAAATAGTTATTTTAGGCATAGATTCTAGCGAGCCGGATATAGATGATGGGCATATAGGAAGAGAAAACTATTCTATGATTAAGGAAAAAATGGCAACAGATAAAATAAAAATTCTCGCCTTGCACCATCATTTAATACCTATTCCTGGAACGGGAAGAGAAAGAAATATACCAATAGATGCAGGAGACGTTTTAAATTTATGCATGAAGTTGCAAATAAATTTTGTTTTATCTGGCCATAAGCACTTGCCTTGGAAATGGAAGCTTGAAAATATCCACCTGATTACAGCAGGCACCGCATGTTCTCGTCGTCTCAAAGGAAGATCATATCCTTCCTTCAACTTATTTAGAATTGAAGATAGGGAGATTTCATTAAAGGAAATTAATGTGAGCGATGGCAGTGAAAAAGAAATTTTGAATCATA
>MTNE01000045.1 GCA_002011355.1 Thermoplasmatales archaeon JdFR-43
GCCGTCAAGGAAAAAGTGGGAGTGCCTGGCCTAGAAATAGATGGAGGTGGTATCAGTATTGGAGAAAATGGTAAAATAGAGGGGGGCAAGCTATATAATGGAATGATAGAGGTTTTTTGCGGAAGTTATGAAAATATTGGCAGAGAGGCGGAGGCATTTTTTAATTTTGATAGATTCAGAAATTTGGAATCAGCTGAAGGAATAGTTAGTGAAGAAAAAAGGCATAATTTGACTGTTATCTTACATCTCCGCCACTCAATACCATTTTTGCCATATATTGCCACATTTTTTGGAATAAAATTGCCATATGTGGAAGTGGAAATATGGAATAACGGAATTGTTGCAAAAGGGACAGTAAATTTCAGGAAAATTTCTTTTGAATTGCCTGAAGGAGAATATGTGGTTAGAGTTTATTACAACGGATTTAAGGGAAAAAAATACATTGGGGCAAAATATGTGAAGCTGGAAGGTGATTCAAGCATCCATATTTTCTGCTCCTTTGAAGCAATTTTGAATGTGAATACAATTGAAGGAGCCAAAATAAGAGTTTTGAAAGATGGAGGAGTTGTTGCAGAGAATATAAGCGAAGGAGGGGAAACGCTTATCATGATTCCAGCCATGCAAAAGTATACTGTTCAGATTATCTATAATGGCTTTTTGATGGAAGAAGAGGAAATATTTCTTCCCTTCTATTTACGGAAGAGCTATGAATTCAATACATATGATTTTGTGTTGAAGGTAAGGGATAAGCTAGGAATGGAACCAGGAGTAAATATAACATGTTTTATGAGCAGCGAGGAAATGGTTGAGGATATAAAGTTATATGGGGAGAAAAGAGGAGGCATTTATGTATTCAATGGGTTGCCAGAAGGAGAATATAAAGTTGTATTAAGTTATAAAGGTTATGAAGTTGAGAAGAGGGTTAAAATACCAAGGGACAAAGAAGCAGAGATAATTTTTCCAGCAGAATATGAAGTGAGTGTGAAAGCATATGATAAGCGGGGTTTTCGGATAAAGGCAAGAGTGATTTTTGAAAGAGAGAATAAAGAATTTAAAGAGAATGTGCTTCCCCCTGCAGAGTATACCATGAAAATATACGATGGAAAAAAACTTGTTGCAAATAAAAAAATAGTGCTCACCACTGATTCAAACTATGAAATTGTAACGAAAAAGTCGTCATTTTATCCTTACATTATTCCTGTTCTAATTTTCATATTGTTTATTTTGAAGAGAAAAATTGAAATATTGTTTGCCTTGTTGCTCTCCCTTTCCTTCATATTTTCATGGTGGAATGTTAAAGGAGAATCAACCACTACCTTATACTTATTTCCTCCAAAAATGATTGAAATGAAAGCTACTTATGGCAATATTGTTTCATTGCCTTCTTTGTTGCTACAGATATTTCTGATAGTTCTAGCATTACTGCTAATTTGCATACTTCTTATTTCCCTTTTTCCAATGGGTAAATTATTTAAATTTTACATCATTCCTTTAATGATTTCATTAATGGCATTCATTTACGCCATATCAAAATTTGCTAATGTTACTGTTGGCAGCATATTTGGCGAGGGATTTATTGAAGGAAGCCATGCTGAATGGGGGCTTGGATTAGGCTTTTATTTTGCTTTGCTTTCTTTGATTTTAATAACAGGAAAGGTGATTCACAATGAAATTAGAAGAAGCAGCTAAATATGCAAGCGACTTGCTGCTTAGCCTGCCAAAGAAAACGAATGTGCGCATAATAGGGCACGTTGATGCAGATGGCATAGCAGCAGCTTCTATTGTAGCGATAGCACTTGCAAGAGCAGGATATCGTTTTCACATTTCGATAAAAAAGACAGATCCAAATTTGATAAATGAGATTGAAAAGGAAGAGAATGATTTAATCATATTTGTTGATATAGGAAGTGGCTATCTTAACGAAATGGAAAAATTGAAATGTAATGTTATTGTGCTTGATCACCATATTGACAGTAAGGACATACCCTCAAATGTAATGTATGTGAATGCCCGTCTTTATGGCTTAGATGGAAGTAGAGAGGCATGCGGAGCAAGCGTTGCATATGCCTTTGCAATGGCTGTTGATGAGGAAAATATTGATTTATCACAGCTTGCTGTAGCAGGCCTAATAGGAGATAAGCAGGATTTTGCAGGATATAACAAAAAGATTGTTGAAGAAGGCATAGGAGCAGGATTTATTGAGGAGAGAGAAGAATACCTTTTTGTTGGAAGAAGTTTGAAGGAATCGCTGGAAAATTCTCTTGAACCATATTTTACAGGCTTTCATAATGCAGCATCTTTTTTAGAAGAAATTGGCATAGAACCACATATGAAATTTGAGGAACTTGATGAGGAAAAAAGAAAGAAGTTGTTGTCGGCTTTGACGGTAAAGCTTATTGAGCAGGGATGCGATGAAATAGAGTGGAAAAAAACAGTTTATTATGGCAAAAACTATGGCAATCTTTTTGATATATCTTCAAAGCTAAATGCATGTGCTCGCCTGAATGAAGCGGGTATAGGAATTAGTTTATGCTTAATGGATAAAACGGCCATGGATAAGGCAGAGCTTATACAGGAAAAGTACAGAGATGAGATAAGAAAGGAGATGAAGCAGCTCGAGAAAAAAGAGCCGTATGAAAAGAAAAATTTCATTTATTTCTATGTTGATAAGCCAGCATTAGCTGGTGTGTTGGCTGGATTAGCGTTAAAATATCTACCTCAGTTTAAGAAAGGAAAACCAGTTTTTGCTCTATCTTATAATGAGCTGATGGACATCTCTGCCAGGGCAGATGAAAAAATGGTTGAAAATGGGGTAAATCTTGGCCTAGCAATAAAAAGAGCTGCCGAAAAAGTAGGCGGCATAGGAGGGGGGCACCCAATAGCGGCTGGAGGAAAGGTGCCAAAGGAAAAAGAGGATGATTTTCTCAATGCATTAGATGAAGAGCTGGAAAGATGAAACAGCTTATAGTATGTGAGAAAAATATTGCAGCAAGAAGAATCGCATATATACTTTCAAATGGCAAGGCAAAACAGGGGAGAATATATGGAGTGCCCTACTATTATTTCAATGATACCGTTGTTGTTGGACTCAAAGGACATATTAAAAAGCTAGATTTTCCAAAGGAATATGCAAAATGGAACGAGATTGAGCCGAAGATGCTCATAGATGTTGAGCCAATAAAGAAAATAGGAGAATGGAGAATAGCAAACGCAATAAGAACTCTTGCCAAAGATGCAAGCATGGTGATAATAGCAACCGATTATGATAGAGAAGGAGAGCTAATAGGAGCAGAGATAATGGATTTACTGCCAAAAGGTGTTATAGTAAAAAGGGCAAGATTCAGTGCAATCACACCTAATGAAATTAAAAATGCATTTGAAAATTTGGAGAAAATTGATTTAAATTTGGCTAAGTCAGCAGAGGCAAGACAGTACATCGATCTGATATGGGGAGCAAGTTTGACTCGCTTTATTTCTTTAGCCTCGGAACAACTGGGCAAAGACTTTTTATCTGTTGGAAGAGTTCAATCACCTACTCTTGCTTTAATTGTGGAAAGAGAGAAGGAAATACAGGAATTTGTTCCGAAGCCTTTCTGGAAAATTAAAGTTGTATTTGAAAAAGATGGNGTAAAATTTACTGCTGAATATCCAGAAAAAATATGGGATGAAAAGAAGGCTAAAGAAATATATGAAAAAGTAAAGAGGGAAAAGAAGGGCATTGTTAAATTTTATGAATGTAAAATCAGGCAGGATATGCCTCCGCCTCCATTTGATACAACTTCATTTTTGAAAGAGGCTTCGCAGCTAGGCGCCTCTGCTCCACAAGCAATGAAAATTGCTGAAGAGCTATATATGAACGGCTTAATTTCATATCCGAGAACAGATAACACTGTTTACCCACCTCTACCCTTTAAAAATATATTGAAAAAGTTGGCGAAAGTGTATCCTGAAGAAGTTAAGCAGGTTTTCTCCATGCTGAGGAGTAAGCCAGTTTCTGGCAAAAAATTCAGCAAGGATCACCCTCCAATTCATCCAGTAGATGCTGCCAAGCTCGATGGCATGCATGCAAAAATATATGATTTGATTGTCCGTCGTTTCATGGCAACGCTGAGTAAAAATGATGTGCTTGAAGTAAAGAAGGCAGAGATCGACGTTGCAGGGGAAAAATTTGTGGCAAATGGACTCATAATAAAGGAGAAGAATTGGAGGAAGGTATATCCCGCAAGGCTTGATGAAAAGATTTTGCCTGAATTGAAAGAAGGGGAAGAAGTTGAGATTGTAGAAGCAAAGAAAATAAAGGATGAGACAAAGCCGCCGAAACGTTATACACAAGGAAGCTTAATAGTTGAAATGGAAAAACTCGGATTGGGAACAAAAGCGACAAGGCATGAAATCATAGGCAAATTATATGAAAGGAAATACATAAAAGGCAAATATATCACACCGACGCCAGCTGCCTTCGCTGTTGTGGAAGCATTGAAGCAGGGGGCAGAGATAATAACAAAGCCAGATATGACTGCTCATCTTGAAAAGGAAATGGATAAGATTGCTGAAGGGGAGAAAAAATTTGAGGAGGTTATTGAAGAATCGAAGCATATACTGAGGAAAGCATTTGATGTGCTTGAGGAAAAAGAGGGTGAGATAGGAGAGGCAATAAAGGAGGCAATAANCAGACAGAATTATTTTGGCAAATGCAATAAGTGTGGAGGTGATCTAATTTTAATTAAATCTGGTAGGGGTAAGCGTTTCATAGGGTGTTCAAACTTTCCAAAATGTAGCAATAGCTATGCTCTGCCTCAAAAAGGCAGCGTATATTTTGAAGGTAAATACTGCAGCAAATGCGGTGCACCAATAATAGCAGTAATATATAAAGGTAAAAAATGGGAAAAATGTGCTGACATGAACTGCAATAAAAATTAGGCTCCGCCTTTTCTTTCTCTTGATTTCGGCCTAAGCCTTTTTGAGCCGCATCTCCTGCATTTCTTTGCTTTTAAAGGATTGCGAGCATTGCAACTCATACATATCAGTTTGTTTAACATGCGAGCTTCTGCCTCAGGAAATCGAGCCAT
>MTNE01000194.1 GCA_002011355.1 Thermoplasmatales archaeon JdFR-43
GAAGAGAGGAACCGAGAATGAACAGTTTTGAATTTGTAGAACCTGACAAATTTCTGAGAAAATTCTCCAGCTCCACAAATCTCTCAATTCCATACCTTTTTNCCAGATAAACTCTGTAAATACGAGGAAATAAAACCAAAAAAGCACCAATCAGCAGGANGTACCCAAGGTAAACTCTGAAAAACCACGCCATATCACACGACATNGCCAAATAAAGTACCGAAATACTTGAAAGCAACAAAACGTTGAACAACCAGTAGTACCTCACCTTACTAATAGAATTTGTTGAGAGATGGTAGCATGCCAGAAAGAGAAAAGAGGAAAAAGAAAGTGCAAGAAGACCAGAGAAATACTCTGAATATAGAATGCATCCAATAAAACATTCAGCGTTTTTCACCGCTGATCCTCCTCTGGAAATAACTTACGACTACATCCCCAAACCTTTCCATCAGACTATCAAGAATGTTCTCCACAGCTCTTCTTCTCGTTTCTTCTCTGGACATTGCTGGAGAATACACAAATTTCAGCCTGTCTCCAACTTTCTTCTTACTCCTNGTAACATATCCATGCCTTGCCAGCCTGTCGATGGTCACTGCAACACTTGACATTGGAGCATTAATCGACCTCGATATCTCAGCCACTCCTGAATTCGGATTGTTCCAGAGGTATTCCATGATCTTCTCNTCAAGAGGCGAGAACGGAGAAATGTTATCACTGATGTCCACTCTCTTTTTCTTAACCATCTCTAAGATGTTTGCAGNGTAGATAAAAACTTTTCCTGCCAGGTTTATTTCTTGGATTTAGCTTCAATTTTTGACTAAAATATAAAAATAAAAATTAAGTTAGCATTTTCTTAACCCACTTACTTGGATAGACTCTGTACGTCTTTCCGAATCTTTCCCTGATAATAAGGTCTTTTTCCTCAAGCTTCTTCATTATCATGGAGATTTTGGAGTGGGAGAATCCCGTTCTGAAGTGAATTGAATCCTGAGTGATGCCTTCATTTTCAAGTACTATCTTCATGATCGTATACTCATCATTTTGAAGCAAATTCCTTATGAGGTGTCTGGTATTGTATTTGAATTCCTTTATATCATTTGACGACTCATTTCCCTGCACCTGACTCTCCACTTCATCAAACAATTTCTTCGAGTTAGCCAATACGCCTTCACGATTTCCTCCCCAACCCCTCTGACTTCTACCAACCACGATAACCACACTTAAAACGAGAAGCAAAAGGGTCATTAAAATGAGAAAGTAGTTTGTATTCATCGCTGCCTGCATGCAGCTATCAGAATAGTTGCTGGAATACAGAAATGTAAGGGTTGTAAATGTCAGCACAAGAGCAATGATAAAAACCAGAATGTACATCACTAACTCTGGGAATGTTCTGTACTTCTTTTCCTCCTGTCCCATGAAAGCAAGTACTTTCAGCGGTCAAAAACTTTTCGGTTAATGTAAAATAAGCTTATTACAGCTCTAAATCAAATTCTAAATTTGAACACAAATTTTAAAGGACTTTTAAAACGTTATACACTTTCATGAAGCGACACAATACCTGCAAATCGATTTTGATGCAACGTTTTGACAGGTAACATCCTTCTGGTGAAACTGGCTGAAAGTATTGCGGGGGGGGTGATGTGAATTGAAAAGAGCTGGAATGATAGCAGCCCTGATTGGAGCAGTATTACTTTATATTGTGGCTGCCATACCATGGGAACCCGGAATGACGAATGCTCCTGATTCTATCGTCGATCAGTTCAGAGATACGTCTCATCAGAATGAGACTCGGCCAAAGGAATCTGGAAAATTATCGCAGCTGAATCAACAAAAGAAAACTGGGTATATCCCACACGGATACTATGGCGGACACAGATGCCCAATGATGGGATACTGGTAGATGCGAACTCTTAAACTCGGAGGTCGAGCTTGAGGTCAGGATATTTACTTGTATTCGTGTGTCTTGCATTTGTTTTGACTCTATGCATCCACTATGCTATATCCGCTGCAACAACAGTTTATGAAGAAAAAAAGGTTTACATTGAAGCTTTTCAGTTCGGTTACAAGGTGGTTGCAGTTCAGGATGGAGAGAACCTCACCAGATATCGCCAAGGTTTAACAACCCTCAGACTGAATGCCGGTGACAGGGTTACTTTCTTCGTCTCCACACAGGATGTGGTTCACGGTTTTAACATAGAAGGATACACTGATCAGATCAAAGACAGACTTATGGTCATCCCAGGGAGGGTTCTCTGGGTAGGACCAATTACCTTTAACGAGGCTGGTAAATTCAGAATAAAGTGCACCACACCATGCGGAGCTCTGCATCCGTTTATGAGCATGGATATAATAGTTGAGCCCAATATACCGTACTACACTCTCTCTGGATCAGTCATCCTTACGGCAATTGCATCGCTGCTGTACATCTCTTCTAACAGCACCACTCCAGTTGATTTCGCTCGGAGAAGAAAGTACGATGAAATAGACCTGCTCAAAGTTGAATACATTGGGAAAGTTGTCAAAAGGCTGATAAAGTCAAGATCTTTTCATTTCTCCCTCATTGTGGTAAATCTATTCTTCTTCGTCCTCATAATTGTCAGCGGACTTTTCGGATCTCCAACTGGAAGTGAAAACTTTTCGATTGCCGTCACCTGGATTCTCTGGTTTGCTGCGGTGGAATTCATGATACTCTTTGCTGGAAGGATCTGGTGTTCTGTATGCCCAATACCTGTGATTGGAGAGTGGATTTCACGAAGAGGGATTCTTAATGTGAACTCAAATGATAACAAATCTGCAAGATTTGGAAGAAAGGGGATATTCCCAAGGAAATACAGAAACATGTGGATACCTGCACTTGGATTTCTCGTCCTATCGCTCTTCATTCCCTGGCTTGTCACACGACCAGTTGTCACATCTCTGCTTTTCCTCAGCCTTTTCGTTACTGCAATATACTTTTATCTACGCTATCCCGGAAGATACTTCTGTAAACACATCTGCCCGGCAAGCGGTTACATTGGCTACCACTCAACTTCATCTATTCTGGCAGTTAGATGCAGAAGCAGACAGATTTGCATGCAGCATCGAAACAAAGACTGCATCAAAGGAAACTCTACCGGCTACGGCTGTCCGTGGAAGCTGTATCCAGGAAACATAACCGAGAACACCTACTGCGGAATGTGCTTCGAGTGTTTCAGAAGCTGTCTCAGAGATAATATGACGCTGAAAATCAGGATGATCGGGATAGAGTTACCTGAAATTGCAAAGAAAGCTGCAGCAAACTTCAAAAAGAGACTTGATGAAGTTTCAATGGGATACATTCGTTTCTCACTTGCAATATTCTACGAGATATTTTTCTTCGGTTCCATCTTCTGGCTCAAGGATTTCGGAAATCTCGGAAATCCATATGGAGCCAATCTCGAAACAATGTATCTGCTCTTTCCAACAATGGAGGGGATAATTAAATGGATGATCTGGGCAGGTACAGTATTATCTCTGATTGCTGGTATAATGGCGATGTACTACCTCCACTCGTTGATCATTTCAAGAATTTCGGGGATAAATTCAAGAAAGCTGTTTGTAGCTTTCAGCTACTCTCTTTCCCCTTATGGACTCTTTATCTGGATGGGATTTGCAATCTCACTTTTACTTACATTCATCAATTACCCCGTAAATGCCTTTCTGGACCCCTTCGGATATGCCGACGTCCAGAAAATTAGTTTTTACCTGCCACCTAAAGTGACAGTGATACTTCAGATACCATTTCTGATGAGTGGACTTTCACTGGCAATAATCTCAACTTACAGAATAGCAAGAGAGATTACTGGGGATAGAGCTGTTGTTTCCACCCTGATTTGCAGTATACCTCACACAGTGGTAGCTCTGATTATTGCTGGAATTATCGCGGGGTGGTAGGAAATACGGCAGGAGGTGAAAAGGGTGTGAAAAAAGTGAGAAAAGATGAAATTATTGCGGTGGCAAGTGTTGTTGTTGCCATAGCACTCCCATTTACACTGCTTGGCCTGACAGACAGTACATCAGAGAAGATAGTGATCAGAGCCTACGTAGCTGAGGCTGGTGGGTTCAGACCTGATTACATCGTCATCCCACAGGGATCAAAAGTTAAAATTGTTTTTGAGAGTGTAGATGTCACACATGGTGTAATAATCCCAGAACTCGGAATTGACACCGGTCCGGTAAAAGCCGGTGAAAGGGTGATAATCGAGTTCTCAGCCGACAGAAAGGGAACTTACCACTTCCTTTGCTCGATAAGATGTAGTCCGTTCCACCAGTACATGAAGGGAGTTATAGTTGTCAAATGATTTTTATTTCAGTGTACCTACGTTTTTGAACCAGTCGCTTAGATAGACTCTGTACGTCTTTCCGAATCTTTCCCTGATAATAAGGTCTTTTTCCTCAAGCTTCTTCATTATCATGGAGATTTTGGAGTGGGAGAATCCTGTTCTGAAGTGAATTGAATCCTGAGTGATGCCTTCATTCTCGTAGATGATTCTCAGGATTTTTGCCTCATCCTCCTTCAGAAGCTTCGTGGCGAATCTAAGCTTCACATCAGTTCTACCCAGGTTTACCTTGTTCCGCGATTTTCCTACGTTCATGTCTTTCACAACTGCTGCTACAGCTGTTTCACGAGTTTCGCGAGTTTCACCTCTCTGCTTGGCAATTCTGAAAATTGCAAGAGTTATCAACCCAAAACCAAGAATGCCAAAAACAGATGGGAGAATTCCGAGGTAGTACGGTCCCATCATCATGTAATGGTGTGAGAATGGAGAGAGAAGCAGAGAAATAAATACAAGGAATACCCCTGTTACGANCAGGAATGCTTCCAAGATACTCTTTTTAGTTCTCCGTTCTTCAACCATCTCCACTGAATTTGCATCGGTGATTTAAAATTTTGGCTAATGCCAATAGAATTATTCATTTCTACTCTTCATATTTCT
>MTNE01000214.1 GCA_002011355.1 Thermoplasmatales archaeon JdFR-43
TCTATTAGCACGTCCCCAGAATCTGTGGTTACAACTCTTGGCGTATAGGTTCCCATTTGGGTTGGATTTAAAACATACAGGATTGTTATGTTGACCCACTCNCCANCTGGGAGGGTGGCNGCTGCGCTTCTGTTAATCCAGATGTCATCCTCTACAGTATCAACGTACCAACTATACGACCCAAAGGCTCCTGAACTCTGCACATTCGCAACTACTGCATTTGAAACGTCAAAGTAATTCTTAANAAAGTCGATCATTATTTTTCCATCGGCAGGTAAATTTGCCCCAAGAGTGATATTAATAGTATAATTTGCATAGACCCCTGTACAGGTAGTCGTTACTGTAGCTGGAATAACGCTCGTATTAAAGGATACCGCATAATCCGGCGCATTGAACTGGTTAATGACAAGAGCGTTTGCTGAAAGCATCGATGCTGCCAGTATAAACGCTGCTACTATTCCTAACAGTACTTTCTCACCCATATTTTCTACCCCCTTGGACTTAATACCAATTCACCTCCACTTTTAGACAAATCTCCTTTCAGGCAGCGGTAACTGGCTTTACCAGTTTTCCCGCCGCCCACCAGCATTTATAATTACTCTCCCATATTTAAAGGTTTTGCTATCAGGAAGTGGCATTCACCGACCAAACCTTCAAAATCCAATTAACTTTTCTTGGAACATAGATACGTGAAAAACTGTCATGAGAGATAAAATAAAGTGGCGAGAAGAAGTCAACCTCATGGATTCATAATTAACACAATTAACTATGACAAATCTAAAGTTTATTTTTAATTTTATTAATTACTATCTAAAACATCCAAATAAAGCTCCTCAACCCTTCTCGCGACAAGATCCCAGGAATACTTTTTCCTGACATTTTCTCTCCCCTTTTTTCCAAGTTTCCTTATTTTAACCNGATCAGAGAGTAAATCCGCAACGACTTCTGGAAACTCATGAAGCTTTACTGCAATCCCTCCGCCCGAAACGATCTCAGGTAGAGAACCACTCCTGGTTGCAACTACAGGAGTTTCACAGGCAAGTGATTCAATTGCAGTTATGCCAAAAGATTCCATTGTCAGAGAAGGTATAAGAGTTATGGTAGCATTGCTGTAAAGCTTAGGTAACTTGGAACTCGGAACAAACCCCAAAATTCTTACGTTTCTGCAAATAGCTCGTTCAAGCTTTAACAGAGAGAGCATAAACATTTCATTCTGTCCTGTCACAATTAACTGGGCGTTCAACTCACTCAGACATCTCGAAAGCAGGGGGATAAGTACATGTATACCCTTTCTTATTGAGAGTCTGCCAACATACAGAAGAGTGTGATTCTCCTTCTTTCCCACGGGTTTAAACCTGTCAACGTCTACTCCATTGGGAATGACTACAACCTCAGCCGAGACGAATCTCGAAATGAATTTCTTTGCTGCATTGCTTACAGCTATAATTACATCAACATCATTGAGATAACGAGACCAAATATTAAGCAGCTTCCACATACGAGAATTGTAGAGAGGAGCAATTGAGTGGTTGGTAAGAACTGTTGGAATGCCCCTTTTCTTTGCCTGCTTCACCGCCCTCAACGTAAGAGGGGTAAAAGCATGATGTATGTGCAGGATGTCCGGGTTACATTTCAGGCTCTCAAGCCTGTTACTCAAAATTACCTCATGTTTTAAGAACCTGCTTAACTCGATCATGTGAGTGTTTATACCACCTGTTTTTCCGTAAAATTCACTTAACATCAGTATCTTCATCGTAACACCATAAATTCGATTGCNCTTTCTTTCCACCTTCNCCTAAACCTTATCTAAAATAATATTTTTCCCAGGTTTAGCTGCTCGATGCTTATCGCTCTATGCTCATTCTCCTATGCTGGTAGAGTGATGCCTCGAAGACGCATACCCCTCAACGAATTTACTTTTTAACTAAATCTTTGTTCGGTTATGTAATCATGTCCTGTTTTGTAGGGTTCGGCAGACTCTACATAGACAAAGACGGTATACCGGTAGAAGGTAACCACATCTGGATGGAGAAGAAAATCGACAAGGGAACAATCAAAGTCACTGTTCCATGCATCCAACTCGTGGTGCTCAACATATTCTTCCAGGGTTTATGGCTCTCATCTACAGCTTCATCTTTAGCTTCCACCACAACACCTCCTTCACTTCTCTATTTCACTTAACGATCTATTTATCCTGAAATCTGCATAATCTGAANATGTAACATGTAGAATCCGTAAAGAGCTAATTCCCTCAGAAGTTAAGTGATCTGTAAACTCTTAAGCACATCCTTGTTCTCAGATGGCAATTCCTCAAGAAGCTGCTTGTTTAAACGCTGCCAGCCCTTATGAAAACCTTAAAAAACATCTACTCTCTTAAAAATATGAAATATAGCCCCGACCGGGCTATAGTTATTTAATTTCTAAAGCCCTCCAAAAACTTTATAAACTTTTCGGAAGAGGTGAGAGAAATGAGAAGCTTTCACGGAGAGGAAAAGAGGCTTGAAGCTCAAATGAGACTGGCAAAGAAGGAGTTATCTCCAAAAAATTACGAGATTGTTTCAAATTTCAAAAAGAAGCTGTTATCTGAAGGTGTGGGCAAATTGAGGATAGCAAGATACATCTCAATACTGAGGGAAGTTGCAAAGATGCATCCAGCTGATTTTGATAAATGGGATGAGGAGGACATCATAACAATTCTTGCAGCTATCGAGGAGAGAGATTACAAGCAGGGAACCAAGAATGAGTTTAAGAAGGCTCTCAAGAAGTTTGTAAAATTCCAGTATGGTGAGTTTTCTCCGCTATTAAGGTTGATAAAGCAGAAGAGGGATGATAACAGAGTACCTGAAGTTCTGAGGGAAGAGGACGTTTTAAAGATGATTGAAGCTGCAAGCCATCCGAGAGATAAGGCTTTGATAGCTGTTGGATACGAGGGTGGGCTTAGAATTGGTGAGTTGGCGAGTTTGAGGATTGGAGATGTAATATGGAGTTCGAAGGGGGAGATGAGAGCGAAGATAAAGGTAAGAGGGAAGACTGGAGAAAGAGTTATTCCTCTTATTATGTCTGCTCCATATTTAAGAAGGTGGATAGAGGAACATCCTTTCAGAGATAATGTTAATGCAATACTCTTTTGCTCTCTTTCCCCGAGAAATTATGGAGGGATGATTGGTTATCAGATGATGTGGAAACTGATAGTTTCGATTGGGAAGAAGGCTGGGCTAAAAAAGAGGGTAAATCCACACATGCTAAGACATTCGAGGGCAACAGTTCTGGCGAATTATTTGACAGAAGCGCAGATGTGTCAGCTCTTTGGCTGGACTCAAGGAAGTAAGATGCCAAAGGTTTACGTTCATCTGAGCGGGAGAGATATTGATAAAGCGATTCTGAGGATTTACGGTTTTGAGGATGAGGAGGAAAAGGAAGCTCAGATCAAGCCGAGAAGGTGTCCGAGGTGCGGACACCTGAATGCTCCAACAGATGTTTACTGCGGGAGATGTGCTTTGATTCTCGATGAGGGGGAGAGGATGAGGTTTGAGGTTGAGGGGGCGAGAGTTGCGAAGTATTTGCTTGATGCGATGATTAGGGATCCTACGATGGTTGACAGGCTAAAGGAGATGATCGAGCTCGTTGAGAAGATGAGAAGGAGTCCGGAAGCGGCTGAAATGATAGCTGAGCTTATTAGGAATCGCTAACATCAAATTAACTTTTTAATTTAAATCTAACTAAAATTTTTAATTTCACGCTACAAGTCCTAGTTCTGAAAAACTTAATCTTACCAAACTGCATCTTACCAAACTGCTCAATTTATATTTTATTGAATTTTCATATCTTAAATATCCCTTCTTCAGTTTTTGAATTCCATAACAGTCAACTTGTGCTGATAGAACTATTCCCGTCTAGAGAGACTTCCTCCTTTGATCAGTGCACAGCTTTTAAAATCGGTCCTCCTCTTTTTTGAGCTCTTCTAGTACTGAATTTATTCGCTCGACAAACTTTTCGGCCTCGCTTATAGCTGAAATAGCCTCTTCTCTGCTTGCATTATAGTATATGTCATAATCAACTTTCTCTCTAAGTCCAAAAACTTTAGCCAAGGCTTTTCCATAAACCTCCTCAAGGTATCCTTTGTTTACAAATTCCAGCCCCAATTTTGCTACAACGCCCTTGTGGGTTTTTGGGTATAGATGCCTTGCACTCAGAAGAGCCTTTGCAGCGTAATACATTGCATAATATGCCTGGCTGATTGCAGCATTGAACTTATCATTTTGGAGCAGTATTCTTGATGCCTCTAAGGCGTCATATGATCTCTCCATGTATTTTTCAACATCAGACAATGATTTTTCCCTCCTTTTCCACACTTTCAATGAATCCGGATCTCTCAGATTTCAACCTCATGTAGTGTTCCTCATCCATGACATGGGGTGATATAAATTCGCCAAATCTTAGTAGAATGGGAAATGTTACATTAATGATCTCGTCAAGAGTCAGGGAACCGACTACGAGCACATCTATATCGCTCTCCTCGCTGGAGTCTCCTCTTGCAACTGATCCGAACAGGATCACCTTTTTAACCCTGTCACTGTATCTATTCTTGAGTATCTTGACAAACTCCTCGATGGCTTTTTTCTTGCTCTCCAGATGGTCTATGATTTCACTGCTCATTACTTCAATATTCTACCTCTATTTTATTAAATTTCTCTTCCGGACGTCTCCCTCTCAAAGTTCTGCATTTTATAAAGTTGCAACCGAGCTCGTGTCTGATAGTGAACTACCATCGCACTTGCAGGAATCACACATCACGGCAACATGTTTTCTCACTTAAATTGTTCAGGACTTTACACACTATCTCACCTCTCAAGGATAATTCTGAACCCGCATCTGGAGCAGACTCTGAGGCCATCCTCTTCTTTGAACTCTCTACCACAGAAGCATAT
>MTNE01000205.1 GCA_002011355.1 Thermoplasmatales archaeon JdFR-43
TTTATCCCAGTATTCTTCCCTATCATACAGCTTTGTTATATCGAATCTATCAGATGGAATTCCTTTGGTATAATAGCCGCCATCATCACATTCATCTATTAGTTGATCTAAATGATTTCCTCCCCATTTTGCGTCTCCACCCCATCCCAGATCTTCTCCAACAAGCAAGACTTTTGGCACATAATCGTCGTAGCTATCTTCATATTGTATCGTTTTTTTAACAAAATTTTTCATTTCTTCTATTGTTTCGATACTNGCTCTTCCAACATATACTTCTGCCATTAAGTCCACGTCTCCGCCGCCTTCGCCATCGTCTGGCTCTCCCCAGTTCCAGTCTTTATCGCTATTGTAGCTTCCGTCTAGGCATGCATAGTATACATCAGATGGTACCCTATACCACTGGTGAAATTCTCCTTCCACCCACATGGTGCGAGGCGGTATAATGCTTGCATCGCCAGCAAGTAAGAACATAATCAGTATGCCAGTTGAGATAAGCATCTCTTATAAAATTCCTTATTTTTGCCTGTGTATCATTGAAAATGGGTGTAGAGTTCCAGTAGGCTTTTTCATTTTCTATCTCTTCGACTGTAACAATTGTTGCGTTCATGCTGTACATGCTTTTGAATTCAGCCAAGTCCTTCAATGTATTTTGTCCAAAAGAATTTGCAAGATCCTTTGANGTTATTATCACATATTGNTATTCNNCTGATGAATCAACAATGGAAGAAGAAGGCAGAGCAACCGTTTTCTTATAACTTGCCAGGACTTCAGGATTCTCAACAATTTTTGCAATCTCGGCCTTATCCCTTGGCAGCCCCCTATAAAGAGGATTTATTTTTCCTTCCTTCAGATGTATTTTCACATAAATATCTTTGAAATAGTATATCTCCCCTGTTTCTTCGATATAATGCAGAGGATAAATATTCATAACCAGAATGTTGAAACCCTTTTTGCTGTAAATACCTTCTATTTCATAGTTTTNCACAGGGAAAGGCTTTGAAGGATTAAAACGCATTTCTTTGTTCATGCTTGATTTGCCTAAAATCGATGGATATTCTGCAATTTTGAGTTTGTAGCCAGAGCCAATGTAAACTTTATTTTTACATATGACCTCAATTTTTGCTACATCTTTTCCCTGAGGAAGTAAGATGTAGAGTGGTTTAACAGGCACAACTGGCTTGCCCCCGTCTCCAGTATTCTGTAAGCCTTTCATTTTCACATACATTTCATTTCCATATTCATATATTGAAGGCTTTTCAAAAGAATATTNTAATGAAATGGTATCTTTTCCTCCAGCATTTCCATATACAGGCAATAATAAAATAAAAAATGCAATTGTTGCTGCCAGAAATTTTTTCTTTTGCATGATGTAAATGCATTTTTTAAATAATAATCTTTTCTATATCGAATATGAAGAGAAGTAGATAAAATGAATGCATTGGCTGTTTTGCTCCACTTTATTTCATTACTTTCATTGTCTTTTACATGATAATGAAAAAATGGCAGCATTTCTCTATCCAAATAATGAATAAGGGTTTTTGTTGTTGCTTGTTGCACAATGTCGCAAGCAATTTCGTCCTTTCTCATGCACTAACCAAAAATATTAAAAATCGTTTCTATTGCTGGAGTGATTAACATGGCAGAGTTTAAAGTGGTAATAAGCGACGGCCCGAAAAGCTGGCAGATTGTGGTGGATGGCCATCATGCTAATTCGCTAGTAGGCAAAAAAATAGGCGATGAAGTCGATGGTATCTTTGTTTCATTGCCGGGCTATAAACTGCAGATAACAGGAGGTACAGATAAAGACGGCTTTGTAATGCGCAAGGATGTGCCAGGCATAGGAAGAAAAAGAATTTTGACGGCGAGAAGTCCTGGATTCAAACCAAAGGATAAAGGNGTCAGAAAACGCATAACAGTTTGCGGAAATACAATAAGTTTAAATATCTCCCAAATTAATATGAAGGTAATAAAGAAGGGGGCAAAGCCAATAGAGGAGTTGTTAAAAGCAGCGGGCAAACTTGAGGAGAAAGAAGAGAAATGAGTCAGCCAGAGGTAAACATAGGAATGGTAGGGCATGTCGACCATGGCAAGACAACACTAACTCAGGCTTTGACAGGCAAATGGACAGATGAACACTCTGAGGAATTAAAAAGAGGTATATCAATAAAGCTTGGTTATGCCGATGCTACTTTTTATAAATGTTCAGAATGCCCTGAGCCATTATGCTATTCCACTAAGCCAGTCTGTCCACATTGTGGCTCACAAACAGAAATACTCAGGAAAGTTTCATTTGTCGATGCCCCCGGCCATGAAACGTTGATGGCAGTTGTCATTTCAGGAGCAGCAATTATGGATGGAGCATTATTGCTTATAGCTGCTAATGAGCCATGTCCACAACCTCAAACAGAGGAACATTTGATGGCTTTGGATATTGTAGGGGCGAAAAATATTGTAATTGTCCAGAATAAAATTGATTTGGTAAGCAAGGAAGAGGCAATAAAAAATTATGAGCAAATTTTAGATTTTATAGAGGGAACATGTGCAGAGAANTCACCAATTATACCNATCTCTGCCCATCATGAAGTGAATTTAGACACGCTAATAATGGCGATAGAGGAGTATATACCAACGCCTAAAAGAGACAGAAGTAAACCACCTTTAATGTATACCGCAAGAAGCTTTGACATAAACAAACCGGGAACAAAACCAAAGGATTTGAAAGGAGGAGTGATAGGAGGCTCATTGAAACAGGGAGTGCTTANAGTAGGAGACAAAATAGAAATAAGACCTGGGAGGAAAATAGAAGAACATGGCAAGGCAAGATATGAGCCAATTTTTACAGAAATTTCATCTATAATAACAGGAGGAGAGATGGTGAAGGAAGCAGGGCCTGGCGGTTTACTAGGAGTNGGCACCTATTTGGATCCTTCATTAACAAAAGCTGATGCTCTTGCTGGCAAAGTAGTTGGCAAAGAAGGAAAATTGCCACCTGTATTTTATGAGCTTCAGATGGATATAAGTTTGCTTGATAGGGTTATTGGAGAAAAGGAAAAGAAAAAAATAGATGACATACGCCTCAATGAGCCCTTAATGCTTACCGTTGGTACTGCAACAACTGTAGGAATAGTAAAACATATAAAGAAAGACTATATGGAAGTTAGTCTGAAGATACCGGTTTGCGCTGAAGTTGGGCAGCGTATAGCCATATCCCGTAACATTATGGGAAGATGGCGCTTGGTTGGGTATGGGGAGATAAAATGAGGGCCGTTGTTTTAGATACAAACGCCTTGATGCTGCCTTACCAGTTTGGTATAAATATTGAAAAGGAACTGAGCAGACTTTTGGGTGTGTGCAGAATAATTGTTCCCAGAACTGTTGTTGAGGAAATGGAGAAGCTGGCGGAGCAGGGAGGGGAGGTAGGAAGAGCAGCTAAACTTGGCTTGAGCATAATCAAGAAGCGAGGGTTTCGTTTGATGGAAACAGAGAGCAAAGGAGATGATGGGGTGCTTGAGACAGCATTGAAAATGGATGCAGCCATTGTAACCAATGATAAAGAATTGAAGAAGAGGGCAAAGGAACTCAAGCTTCCAATAATATATTTGAGAGGAGAGAACAAGCTCGAGATGGAGGAAATTTTATAATGAAGTACGGGGAAAAAGCCATAAAGGAAGCGAAGCTGGAAGTATGGGAAAATCCTGCCAAAGAAAAAAATTATGTTGTTGAGATTACTTTTCCTGAATTTACCTGCTTATGTCCTCGTTCTGGCTATCCCGATTTTGCAACTATAAAAATTAGATATATTCCCAACGAGTATATCGTTGAACTTCGCTCATTGAAGCATTATCTCAATTCTTATCGCGATAAATATATGACTCATGAGGAGGCAACCAACAGAATATACGAGGATCTGAAAAAGATACTCAAGCCCCGTTTTCTAGAAGTTATAGGCGATTTTAATGTGAGGGGCGGGTTAAAAACTACGGTGAAGGTGGCGATGGAAAATTCTCGATGATGTTTTGGGAGAGGCTTTAATCACAAACAAAGATTCATCCAATTTCCCATGGCTCCATTGCAGGATGCCAGTCAAACATTAACCAGGGAACTCTGAACTCATGAGGGGGTATAGCAAGTGAAAGATAACCTGCTATTGGCTTTGGAAATGGTAAATGCCAGTCACTCCAGTAGTTACGGAGCCATGTATTATGCAGAGGGAAAGGAGGATTTGGATCCCCAAGCCATAATGATTGTTTGAACCATGCATTCCTGCTATTCTCAATCAGATTATTTATTATGAAGGAATTTTTCCTGCCCAGCCCCAAATAAATTCCCACTTCATTATGATGGATGTTATTTTTTGTTACAATGTTTCGTTTGTTTTCGGTCCAAGGTATTCTCATACTCCCTCCCACATAAATTCCTCCTAAATTTTCATATACCTCGTTTCCAGCAATAACGCAATATGAAGAATCCACGAGTAATACACCCACATATGCATGATGGTGTATTGTGTTGTTGGATATGGAAAGATTGGATGAATCGCCTACGGAGATGCCATATTGGCGATTGTAGTAAATATTATTAAATGAAATGGTACAGTTCTCCATCCAGTGCACCTCTATTCCATCCTGATTATCTGTTACGTCGTTGAATGAAATTGTGCACCTGAATGAGGCAGCAATTTCGATGCCATTACCCTTGTTATCAAAGACATAATTATGGTAAACGGTTATAGAGGAGGAGTCACATACGGAAATTCCTATATCACTGCTTTCCTTCACAGTATTATTCACAATTTCACAGTCATAAGAATTCTGTATTTCCAGTGCGGCATATTTTATAGAATCGGTTCTGGGCTTTGCTTTCAGAATCTCGTTATTTTCAATGAAACAATAAGTAGAATTTTTAACCCTCACACCTCTTCCATA
>MTNE01000155.1 GCA_002011355.1 Thermoplasmatales archaeon JdFR-43
TTTGTTATGAAATATACCAGAAAAGCAACGAAAGCAATTATGACGGCGGAGCTTTCTCTTCTTCTTCCCCATAAAAAGTTCCAGAAGATTAAGTAGCTAATNAGAGGAATGACAGAGAGCATTGTTATAACAACCATGTCACGATGTTTNAAATGAGAGATTTCATGCGCCAGAACNGCTTCAAGCTCTTCATCATTCAAAATTTTTAGTAAGCCTNTTGTTACACAAACTCTGCCATCTTTGGCACTNCTTCCAAATGCGAAGGCATTTGGTATGTCTATGCCAGCTATTCCCACCTTTGGCACTGGAATGTTTGCCTTCGTAGCAAGCTTTTCTACCATATCATACAACTTTGGCATATCCTTTCTTTCAATATATTTAACCCGCATAGTTGCTTCAACAATTTTCGGGCTTATCAAATATTGAAGCAATACAATAATGAATGCTATGACCGCCAGAACAATTGGCTGGGCATAGCCAGCAAAATAGGCAATGAGTACAAGTAAGCCATATATGATTGCAAATAACAGTGCAATTGCAACGGCAAGCCTGGCATACAGCCCGAGTTTCATCATCTCAAATAAATATGCATGCTATTAATAGTTTATTACTCATTTTTCGAATGAAATATAAGATACGCCGTCGTGCTACTTCACACTTCCACATTAAACACAATCCGGACAATCCATCCAATGACAAATGATATGGCAGCAATGCCCAGACTTATTCCCATCATTTCTATGAATAATTTATGAAAAACCAAATCTTTGACGACTGAAACAAAGAAAGTGAATAGCAGAATTACTAAAAAAGCGTTAAAAATTGTTGCAAGAAGGGCAAAATAATAGCTGGATAGAATGAAATACGGAAAGACAAGGAATAGGACGGTAAAAATGTAGGCAATGCCGGTATAGAATGATGCCTTGAAAGGACTTTTCTCTCCACCTTCCGATTTTTTTGCTAGATATTCCGAAGACGCCATTGAAAGCGAGGCTGCTATTCCTGTTATAAGTCCTGCCATTCCTATTACTCTTACATTCTGCAGGGCAAATGTCAAGCCGGCTAACGCTCCCATTAATTCAACGAGGGCATCATTTAAGCCAAGAACCATTGAGCCAATGTAATTGATTTTTTCTTCGTCTATCATTTCTATAAGTAAATTTTCATGCTCGAACTCATCATGCAGAATATCTTTTGCTTCTGGAATTTTATCTATCAACTTTTCATATTCCTTTTCTGCCCTTTCTTCGCCTCTCTCCATCATTTTTATTGCAAATGTGAGCCCAAAAATCTTGGAAATGAGCAGATATTTAAGGATGGTGAGTCTGCATGGCTTGACTTCTTTCCCGCTGTATTTTTTCCATTCATGATAGTGGCGGAGCTCGTCTCCAGAAATTTTCATCAGTGTTTTGGCATTTTCTCCCTTTGCCTTTTTAGCCAGAATATCATAAAAGATGTGTTCTGTGATTTCATTTTTCTGAAATTCGATTATTGTTCTTTTAACATCTTCATCCATTTTTATCCCCTCATTTAAATATCTCTCCTGTCTCTTTATACCACAACACTAAGTCCAGATGAGCGAGTGGAATGTTAATCTTTTTCGCAAACTTTCTCATTTTGTTTTCTATCTCAATATACTTTTTTCCCGATATGGAAGAAGGTATTTCATTTATTATCCCAAGCAAATAAAGATTTTTCAGTATATGACGATCGAGTATTGCAAGATTTTTGCCTTTACCTATGTTGCGCAAAAAATGGCTTGCTTCCTTATAACCCATGCCTTTGACATTTTTAACAAGCCATTCCCTTGCTTCATAAGCATCTTTAAATTTTTCAAGCATACTTCGTATCTTAACTTTTCCATCATTTGTAAAAATTTTTCTTGCATCAACAATATACTCTGCCTTCTTATTTTTAAATCTAACTCCTTTTAGCATGGGAATGATTTCCTCTTTGCTGCCATCCAATAACAAATTTTTATTTTTAATGGCTAGAATAGCATTCCAGCATATTTTGGCTTTTGATTGAGGAGTAAGCAAACAGAAAAATAACTCTGCGAGAATATCTTCCTCTCTGCCATTTTTCCATAATTTTTCGAATTCTTCCAGTCTTTCTTCTATCTTATTTTTTATTGAACCATAAATATTCTTAATTTCCTTCACTCTTTCTTTATTCATTTTTTCTAACAAAAATATCTTATTCTCTTATTTAATTTCTTATGAATGTGGATTGATGAGTTAAAGGAGAACATCATTGACTTAAGCCTCAAAAGAATGAAAAAGTTTGTAAGTAATGAAGGAAAGATGAATTACGAAGTTATACATGTTGGAGGGACAAATGGTAAAGGCTCGGTATGTCAGTTTATAGCCAGTGTTTTGGGTAGGAAATACAAAGTAGGAGTATATACTTCTCCCCATTTGGAAAGGGTAAATGAGAGAATAGTTGTTAATGGAAAGGAGATAGAAGATGAAGAAATAGCAAAATACGAATATTTGAAAAAATATGGTTTTACCTATTTTGAAGCTTTAACTGCAGTGGCCATACTCTATTTTAAAGAAAAGAAAGTGGATTATGCGGTGATGGAAGTCGGTCTGGGAGGCAGATATGATGCGACAAACATTGTTAATCCAACAATTACAATAATAACAAATGTTGCAAAGGAGCATGAAAAATATTTAGGCAATGATATTGTTTCAATCGCAAGAGAAAAAGCAGGAATAATAAAAGATACTCCTGTAATAACAGCTGCTAGAGGAAAGGCATTAGAAGTAATAAAAAAAGTTGCAAAGGAAAGAGGCGTTGAGTTATACACCATTGGAAAGGATGTTGTGTGGAGAAAANNNNGCAGAAGAAAATTTGTTGTGCAGTCAGAAGAAAAATATGAAGTCGAGAGCAGGCTATATGGAAATTTTCAAGGGGAAAATATTGCCATAGCAGTAAAAGCATGTGAGTTGCTTGACATTGAAAAGCAAGATATTGTTGATGGCATAAAAAATGCGAGATGGCCAGGAAGAATGGAAAAAATTGGAAAATTTCTGCTGGATGGCTGTCATAATCCTCACGCCATAGAAGCTTTNGTTTCTTCTCTGGAAGATTTTGATTATGNGCAACTCACCATAATTTTCGGAGCAATGAGGGATAAGGATTTAGAGGAAATGATAAAGAGATTGCCAGAGGGAAAGTATATTGCAGTGAAAATAGAAAATGAAAGAGCCACCGAGCCAGAAAAAATTGCAAAAATTGGAGAAAAATATGGAAAGAAATTTCATGTTGCTGAAAATGTAGCTAAAGCAATAAAAATTGCTGATGAAATGGCAGGAGAAAATGATATGGTGTGCATAATAGGAAGTTTATATCTGNTTGGAGAGGCAAGGAAAATTTTACTATAATTGCCAGTATTCCTTCATCACTTTTCTCAATCTTTCAATAACTTCATTGCATTCTTTGCCTTCCGCTTCATCATCAAATTTTGTTGGCATATTACATAAATGACTTATTTCTACAGCGATTCCTTTCGGCAGATATTCCAGATTATAGCCTCCNTCGAGGCAGCATACTATTTTACTCTGCACTTCCATGAGTTTCTCTATTATTTTTCCATAGAAATTTACAGAAAGTTTCAATCCGCCAAGATAATCAGCATGGTGGCTGTCAAATCCAGCAGAAATTATAATTAAATCTGGAGAAAATTGTTTGGCTATTGGAATCATGATTTCATCAAGCAGTTTTTCTATGCATTTTTCACCCGTTCCATGTGGCAATGGGGCATTAACTGTAAAGCCTTCCCCCTCCCCATTTCCCACTTCCTCGATTCTTCCTGTGCCAGGGTAGTGAGGATGGAGATGAAATGACTGATACATAACATCGCTTCTCTCATAAAAAATATCCTGCGTTCCATTGCCATGGTGAACATCATGATCAAAGATTAAAATTTTATATCCTTTCTCGGCGAGCAAATTGGCAGCTATTGCAGCATTATTAAACAAGCAAAATCCCATGGAGCGATGACGAGTAGCATGATGGCCTGGAGGGCGTATCAAAGCAAAGGCATTGCCATCCTCTTCCATAACAATCTGGCACGCTTTTATTACACCGCCTGCAGCAAGTTTTGCCACCTCATATGAATATTCATTCGTATATGTATCTGGATCAAGCCATCCAATATGTCTGGCTGCTTTTATCATCTCTTGGCTATGGACTTTTGCAATTTTATTTTCACTGGCTGCAAAAGGTTCAATAAATTGCAGCTTTTCATAAAATGGCATTTTTTGAAGCAATTCCATTGTTACTCTCAAACGAGAAGCATTTTCTGGATGAGATGCATTATCATGTAAAAGATACTTATCGGAATAAATAACGAAAGTCATAATTTGAAAAAGGTGGAAATATTTAAGTTAATTTCTATTCCCAAAAAATATAAGCTAAAATTGATTCAGACACGATGCTATGCAGCTTCCAGTCATAATAGCATTTGCAGTATTCTTTTCAATAGCAACTCGCCAAATACTCAGTATAAAATTTGGTTTAAAGTTAGAAATATGGCAGATAATGTTGTGTGGAGCAATCGGTGTTTTAATAACGGGCCAGATCACTCCTTATGAAGCAGCAAAAGCCATCAATATGGATGTTATGTTATTTCTTCTAGGTGTT
This sequence comes from Thermoplasmatales archaeon JdFR-43, assembly GCA_002011355.1. GTDB lineage: Archaea > Thermoplasmatota > E2 > UBA202 > JdFR-43 > JdFR-43. The sequence continues at coordinate 4,651 of MTNE01000155.1, forward strand.
TTTATAATTGGAGGAGCTTTGGAAGAAAGTGGTTATATCATGCAAATATCAGGTATTATTTTTGGAAAGGTAAAATCTATGAATCAACTCATTATTACCTTGATTTTCATAATTGGTTTTACATCTGCATTTCTCATGAATGATACAATGGCAATTATAGGTGTGCCCCTCATTTTGTATCTTTCAAAAAATTATAAGATATCTCCTAGACTCCTTATACTCACTCTTGCATTCTCTGTTACAACAGGTAGCATTATGAG